>NZ_ATDO01000110.1:0-2736 GCF_000445085.1 Sphingobium sp. HDIP04
CGTGGAGCGACCCGCCAAGCCGGTCCGGACCGCCCGCCCCGCCGCGCCGCCGCCGATGGAGTTGCGCCAGTGCATGGCGAAGCTGACGTCCCAGTCGGTCCTCTTCACCCCCCTGCCCGACCAGAATTTCGGCGGCGGATGCAGCGCGACGGGCAGCGTCAAGCTGATCGACATCGGCGTGCCCGCGACCAATCTGGGCGCGATGACATGCGGCCTGGCCGCCAATTTCGCGGCCTGGGCGCGCTATGGCGTGCAGCCCGCCGCCCGGCTGATCCTGGGAGCGGAGGTCGAGCGGATCGAAACCTTCGGCACCTATAATTGCCGTCCCATCGCGGGCAGCGGCAAATTGTCCGAACATGCGCACAGCAATGCGGTCGACGTGTCCGCCTTCGTGCTGAGCGACGGGCGGCGCATCAGCATCCAGAACGACTGGAACGGCGACCGGCGGGTCCGGCAGTTTCTGGAGATCATCCACGCCAGCGCCTGCAAGCGGTTCCGCACCGTGCTCAGCCCCGATTACAACGCCGCGCATCACGACCATTTCCATTTCGACATGGGCGGCCGCGGCGGCTTTTGCCGCTGAGCGCCAACAAATACTTTGGCGGCTTTTGCCGATAAGCGCCTTGGCTTTGTCACCTTGGCGTCCTACCTTTCCGGAAATGACTAGAAAAGAAATCGAAGAACGCAAATTCCGCCCCGCCAGCCAGGAAGCAGCCGACGCCCGGCTGAGGACGGAAACCCCCCAGACCAGCAGCGCCGCCTACCGACTGGCCTTTCAGGACACGGAATTCCTGCTGCGGGAGGATCTGCGGCCGGTGCGGTTCCAGTTGGAACTGCTGAAACCCCAATTGCTGATGGACGAAGCGAAGATCGAGTCCACCTTCGTCTTCTACGGTTCGGCGCGGATTCCGGAGCCGGAGCAGGTGCAGGCGCGGATCGACGCCGCGACCACGCCGGAACAGAAGCGCATCGCCGAAAATCTGGGCAGGAAGGCGCGCTATTATGAGGAAGCGCGCAAGCTGGCGCGGATTTCGGCGCAATATCCGGTGAATGAGGCGGGATGCCGCCATTTCGTCGTCTGTTCGGGCGGCGGCCCATCGATCATGGAGGCGGCCAATCGCGGCGCGGCGGATGTCGGCCAGACCACCATCGGCATGAACATCGTCCTGCCGCATGAACAATCGCCCAACCGCTTCGTCACGCCGGAACTGAGCTTCCAGTTCCACTATTTCGCGCTGCGCAAGATGCATTTCCTGCTGCGCGCGCGGGCGCTGGCGGTGTTTCCGGGCGGGTTCGGCACGTTCGACGAGATGTTCGAACTGCTGACGCTGATCCAGACCGGCAAGATGAAGCCGATCCCGGTGCTGCTGTTCGGGCGGGAATTCTGGACGCGGGTGGTGGATTTCGAGGCGCTGGCGGACGAAGGCGTTATCTCTCCGTCCGACCTCAACCTGCTGACCTGGGTGGAGACCGCCGAGGATGCGTGGGAAGCGGTGCAGAGATTTTATCAGGACAGCGAAGCGCCGGGGTGCGGGTAATTTATCCTCGCCCCTTTAGCGCCAAGCTTGCCCCCCTCTTTCGCCTAACTGATCGATTTGGGTGGAAAGCAGACGTTCCCCTATTCGTCACCCCTCTCCCTATTCGTCACCCCGGGCTTGACCCGGGGTCCCGCTGCCTTGGACGAGGCGCGGCACTCAGAAGGAAAGCGGGACCCCGGATCAAGTCCGGGGTGACGGGAAACTAATGACCGCAACTGGCCATCCCAAGACATTCCCCTCCCGTAAACGGGAGGGGTTAGGGGTGGGCGCGACCCCGGACTTGATCCGGGGGAGCTTCTGACTTGGCCCGTTGCAAAACAACGCGGATGTTGCGCCAGCCCACCCCCTAACCCCCTCCCGCTTGCGGGAGGGGGAAGGGCCGCTCTCCACCCACGCCGTCCCGCCGTCTCTCGACTTCGCTCGAAACAAACCGAGGTCAGGTGACTTTCGCCACCACACACGGCATGTCCTGATAATGCCCTCAGAATTTCCAGACCGCCCAACTCTCATCGCCCAGGCCCGCGAGAGCATCGCCCGCGGCTCCAAATCCTTCGCGCTTGCGTCCAAACTTTTCGACCGCCCAACCTGCGAACGCGCATGGCTGCTCTACGCCTGGTGCCGCAAATGCGACGACATAGCGGACGGCCAGGACCATGGCGGCACGATGCGCGGCGTCGCGGACGGCCAGGCGCGGCTTTCCACCATCCGCGTCCTCACCGATGCAGCGCTCCAGGGCGAACCCACCGGCGACCCGGCCTTCGACGGCTTCGGCCTCGTCATGCGGGAATGCGCGATTCCGGAGCGCTACGCCCATGACCTGATCGAAGGCTTCGCCCTCGACGCCCGCGAATGGCGCCCCCGCAGCGAGGCGGACATGCTGCGCTATTGCTATCATGTCGCGGGCGCGGTCGGCTGCATGATGGCGATCCTGATGGGCGTCGACCCAGGCGATGAAGCCACGCTCGACCGCGCCTGCGACCTCGGCCTCGCCTTCCAGCTCGCCAATATCGCCCGCGACATCAGCGAGGATGAAGCCGCTGGCCGCTGCTATCTGCCCGAGGAGTGGCTGGTCGAAATGGACGTGCCCCCCGGCGAGCATATGAAGCCGTGGGTCCGCCCGCGCCTCGCCATCCTCGCCCGCCGCTTGGCCGACAGGGCCGCCGCCTATGAGGAAAGCGCCCGCCACGGCACCGGCGCC
>NZ_ATDO01000111.1:0-76216 GCF_000445085.1 Sphingobium sp. HDIP04
AAGGGACCGATACTTGCGTATCGGTCCCGAGGCATGTTCGCAGGAGGAACAAGGTGAGGCGGGCGGGCCGTTGATCGGCCCGCCCTGCCAATCTCAGTAGTTGTAGGCGCGCTCGCCGTGGCTGGAGAGGTCAAGACCTTCCATTTCGGCTTCCTTGCTCGGACGCAGACCCATCGTCTTGTCGATGATGAAGTAGAGGATCGCGCTGCCGATGCCGGAGAAGAGCAGGGTGAAGACCACCGCCTTGACCTGGATCCAGACCTGGGTCGGGATGCTGTAGGCTTCCGGATGGAAGGCCGCCGGGAAGACGGTGTAGTCGAACACGCCCTGGCCGCCCAGCGAGGGAGCCGCGACGATGCCGGTGCCGATGGCGCCGACGATGCCGCCGATGCAGTGCACGCCGAACACGTCCAGGCTGTCGTCATAGCCGACCTTGCCCTTCACGAACGCCACGAATATGTAGCAGATCGGCGAGACGATGAAGCCGAGCGCGATGGAGGTCATCGGCGCCGCGAAGCCCGCGGCCGGGGTGATCGCGACCAGCCCTGCCACCGCGCCGGTGACGGCGCCCAGCAGCGAAGCCTTGCCATGGTGGACCTGCTCGACCAGCGACCAGCTCACCGCCGCCGCGCAGGTGGCGACCATGGTGTTGATGAAGGCGACGCCGGTGACGGCATTGGCTTCCAGATTGGACCCGGCGTTGAAGCCGAACCAGCCGACCCACAGCAGGCTGGCGCCGATCATGGTCATGGTCAGCGAGTGCGGCGGCATGGGTTCCTTGGGGAAGCCGACGCGCTTGCCGACCATGAGCGCACCCACCAGGCCGGCAATACCGGCGTTGATGTGCACCACGGTGCCGCCCGCGAAGTCGAGCGCGCCCCAGCCCCAGAGCAGGCCGTAGTCGGTCGGAGCGTCAACCAGGAAGTCCGGGCCGGCCCAGTACCAGACCATGTGCGCCATCGGGAAGTAGATGAAGGTCAGCCACAGCACGACGAACACGATCAGCGAAGAGAATTTCACGCGCTCCGCGAAGGCGCCGACGATCAGCGCCGGGGTGATCATGGCGAAGGTCATCTGGAAGACCACGAACACGAATTCGGGCAGATAGACGTTGTTGCTGAACGTGGCGCCATAGGTCGTGCCGTCGACCCCCATCAGGAAGGCCTTGGAAAGCCCGCCGAAGAAGTGGTTGTCGCCGCCGCTGGTGAAGGCGATCGAATAGCCCCAGCAGCACCAGACCAGGCCCGCGACGGAAACGATCATGAACACCTGCATCAGGATGCTCAGCATGTTCTTGGTGCGGACCAGGCCGCCGTAGAACAGGGCCAGGCCCGGAACCGACATCATCAGCACCAATGCGGCGGAAACCAGCATCCAGGCGACGTCGCCCTTGTTGACCATGCCGGCCATGGCGGCGGCGTCTGGCGCCTTGATCGGCGCGGCCAGCGCCGGTGCGGCTGCGAGCAGGGACAGGCCGACCGCCCCCATCACGCCGCAAAGCTTCTTGGAAAAGGACATTAATTCCCCCTTCTTACAGTGCGGTTTCGCCGGTTTCGCCGGTACGAATGCGCACCGCCTGCTCGACATCGAGAACGAAGATCTTGCCATCGCCGATGGCGCCCGAATTCGCGGCCGCCTGAACGGCCTCGATCACGCGGGGCGCGAGATCGTCGTCGCAGACCACCTCGATCTTGATCTTCGGAACCATGTTCGTCGAATATTCAGCGCCGCGATAGATTTCGGTCTGCCCCTTCTGGCGGCCAAAGCCCTTCACTTCGCTCACCGTCATGCCGGCGATGCCGAGCGAGGAAAGTGCCTCGCGGACATCGTCAAGCTTGAACGGCTTGATGATAGCCATGACAAGTTTCATGTCGCCCCCTGTTACTGGTGTGCGGCGACATACTCAGCAAAAGCCGTGCCAATTCGTAAAAGGCGGGTTAATGCGGGGTTTTTCCCTGACGCGTCAAAACGGCCCGCTGAAAAAATGGGCAGTGCCGGGGCGATGCTCAAAAATTAGGCACAGCCGTTACGGAAAGAACAACCAGCCGTCAGCCGCCACTAGACTACCCTCGTGTAACGTAACCATCCCCCAAGCCGTCATGCTGAACTTGTTTCAGCATCCATTTCTCCGAATTGAGCCTTGGCTTGTGGGGCACGATGGATGCTGAAACAAGTTCAGCATGACGGAAGCGGATGGGGCAAGCCTCACCAACCCCCACTTTCCTCCGCCGCCTCTTCTTCTCCCGGCGCATTTGCGCGGCCCAGCGCGGCGTTGCGATGGGGAAAGCGGCCGAAGCGCTCGATCATCGCATGATGCTCCCGAGCGAACGCCAGGGACTTCGCGTCGCCCGCGCCTTCGAACAGGCTGACCGACAATTTCTGATCGTCCAGCGCCTCGCTATGCTGGAAGGGCATGTAGAAGAACAGCCGCCCGGCGCCGCCAATCTGTATGTCATAGCCATGGGCCACTGCCCCTCGCGCGACGTCGCGGGCCAGCGCATCGGTGGAGAAAGCCGCGGCCGATCCCCGAAACATGTTGCGCGGCAACTGGTCGAACAGCAGGACCGCCGCCAGCGCGTCGTCGGCCCGCTCCAGAAATTCCTCGGCGGGCAGATGGCGCTTTTCTTCCCACAGGGCGCGGAATCGCGCCTGGCACGTCCGGTCGAGCGCCGGATCGTGGCTCCACCATCCCTGCTCGCCGACCTGGTTGAACCAGAAATCCAGCAGGGCCGCCGCCCAGTCGGCGGTCACGGCGTCATGGCTGTCGGTCAGCATGTTCATCATGGAAATAAAGACGGAGGGCGCTTGGGGTTCCTCCGTCCATGGCGCCTGCGCCTCAGGTCGCCGTGCCGCCGACCGTAAGGCCCTCCATCAGCAGCGTCGGCTGGCCTACGCCAGCGGGCACGCTCTGCCCGCCCTTGCCGCACATGCCGATGCCTTCGTCCAGCGCCCAGTCATGGCCGATGCCGACCACCTTGGTCAGCGCCGTCGGCCCGTCGCCGATCAGCGTCGCGCCCTTGATCGGCTCGCCCAGCTTGCCGTTCTCGACCTTGTAGGCCTCAGTGCAGGAAAAGACGAACTTGCCCGACACGATGTCCACCTGCCCGCCGCCGAAGCTCTTGGCGAAAATGCCCGACTTCATCCGGCTCAGCAATTCTTCGGGATCGTCCTGCCCGCCCTTGATGAAGGTATTGGTCATGCGCGGCATCGGCGCATGGGCATAGCTTTCGCGGCGGCCGTTGCCGGTCGGCTCCACGCCCATCAGCCGGGCGTTCAGCCGGTCCTGCATATAGCCCTTGAGGATGCCGTCCTCGATCAGCACATTTTCCTTCGTCGGCGTGCCCTCGTCATCGATGGAGAGCGAGCCGCGCCGGCTCATGATCGAACCGTCGTCCACCACGGTGACGCCCGGCGCCGCGACCCGCTGGCCGACGCGCCCGGAAAAGGCGCTGGTGCCCTTGCGGTTGAAGTCGCCCTCCAGCCCATGCCCGATGGCTTCATGCACCAGCACGCCCGGCCAGCCCGGCCCCAGCAGCACGGTCATCTCGCCCGCAGGCGCGGCCACGGAGCGCAGATTGACCCGCGCCTGCGCCAGCGCCTCGTCAATCGCCCGGTTCCATGCGCCCGAGTCCATCACCTCGTCATAGAGATAGCGACCGCCGATCCCGAACACGCCCGTCTCGCGGCGGCCATTCTCCTCCAATATGACGGAGACGTTGAGCCGCACCAGCGGCCGGATGTCGGTCGCGGTGAAGCCGTCGGCGCGCACGATCTCCACCACCGACCAGCTTCCCGCCAGGCTCACCGACACCTGCGCGACGCGGGGATCGCGGGCGCGGGCGGCGGCGTCGATGGCGGCGCAGAGTGTCACCTTCTCGGCAAAGGGCACGATCTCCAGCGGATTGACGTCGGTATAGAGATGGCGGTTGGTGCGCTGCGGCGGCGGCGCGGGCTGGCCCTTCGCCGGATCGAGCAAGGTCAGCGTCTCGGCGGCGCGGCGGATCGCGGCTTCGCTGATGTCGTTTGCGTGGGCGAAGCCGGTCATCTCTCCCGACACGCCGCGCAGGCCGAAGCCCGCATCGGTCGAATAATCGGCGGTCTTCAGCCGCCCGTCATCGAAGCCGAAACTCTCGCTCGCCCGATATTGCAGGTAAAGCTCGCCATCGTCGCAGCCTTTCAGCGCCTCGGCGGTCAGGCGGCGCGCGCCGTCGGGATCGAGCAGTTCGGGCCGATAGAGCAGGCCGCGGGCATCGGTGAACTGGGGAGCAGCTTCGGTCATGCCGTCCGATATAGGAGCGGCGGGCGGCAAGCCCAACCGATTTGTTGGCGCTCGCGACAGAGGTCGAAGTGCGACGTGCTCCTGCGAAGGCAGGAGCCCAGCTCCAGCGGCGGGACTGGACTCCTGCCTTCGCAGGAGCACGTCACTTCAGGATTAAAGGCTGGCGCCCGAGGGAATATCCGGCAGGCCTGCGATTTCCGGCGTGTCCGCAACGCTGCCGGCCAGCACGAAGCGGCGGTCGCAATAGCCGCAGTCGACATAGCCATGCTCATCGATCTCAAGGAAGACGCGCGGATGGCCTAGCGCGGCGGGAATCTCCCCCGAACCGTCGCAGGAAACGCGGGGCTTGGTGACTCGGATGATTTCAGGCGGTTGGATCATGGCGTCATGGATTAGCAGCGCCGGCGTTGCGCTGCAATATCCGTGGAGAAGGGGCCTTACATCAGCAGCAGCGGCGGCTTCTTTTTCGGACAGGGCTTCTCCACGCCCAGGTCGACCGCCTTGGCCGGCGCCTCCCAATCCAGGCAATCGCGGGCCGTCGCCAGCGAAACCGGCGAAAACATCAGCAGAAAGGGCGCCACCGTCCCGGCAAGAAGAAGCGTGAGAGCCATGATGCGAGTGCCTCACAAAAGCGTTCCGTCGCCGGAACCTTACGCCATTCGCGCCGCCGCGGGAACAGATTTCTCCAGGGGCAGGACATGGTGGGCGATGACGGGCTCGAACCGCCGACATTCTCGGTGTAAACGAGACGCTCTACCAACTGAGCTAATCGCCCGATGCCTGTCCCGATGTCCAGGCGTCCGGTGGGGGCCTATCTACGGCAATCGGGCCGCCGGTCAAGCGGCGATGCGCGCAGGGTCGTCAGGCGCACAGGAAACGGCGGCTCGCGATGAACCAGCGGGTCAGCGCCTCCGCCGCGTGATCGGCCAGCGCGATGAAGACGCGGCGCCCGTCATGCGGGTCGGCCTGCCGGTCGACGAAACCCTTTTCGGTCAGCGTCCTGATCCAGCGCAGCGCGGTGGTCGGCGGCACGGCGGATGCGATGCACAGGCTGGAGACGGACACGCGCTCATGCTCCAGCCGGGCGGCCAGCAGGTCCAGCAGCATGTCCCAGGCAGGGTCCGCGAACAGGTCGGCGGGCAGGAAATCGTCGCGCAGCCGCCGCGCCCGCAACAGGTCGCGCACCTGCGCCGACTCCAGGGTCGCGGCGTCGGCAGGCTTGTCCGCGCTGCCGATGGGTTCCAGGGCGGGCATGCCGATATAATCGCTCGGCTCGTCCGATATGCGCGGGCCGAGGTCGAAGGAGGGGGTGGCGTGGCGGGGACGCAGCGTCAGCGCCTCCAGCGTGCGGGCAAGGCGGCTCACCTCGTCGCTCAATTGCTGGAGCCTCAGTCCCTCATTGTCGCGGTTCGCCTCATGCAGCGATCGGGACGGCGTCTGCCTCGCGGCGGCCAGGAGGGCAGCCGCAAGGTCGGTATGCCCCGGCCTGCAAAGCAACTGCGTCCGCTCGCTGCGCAGGCAGGCATAGGCCAGGTCGACCGTCTCCAGATCGGCCACCAATATGACCGGCATGTCGTTCTGCAACGCCATCGTCTCGATCTGCACCAGCAACCGCTCGATCATCGCGTCGGGCGTCGGGCAGAAGCAGAGGATGATGTCGCAGTCGATCTGCACGTCCAGCCGCGTCGGCGCCAGGTCCAGCGGCACCGTGCCCAGCAGCCGTAGCCCCGCCGCCCGGCTCAGCATCGCGGCGTCGTCCAGATAGATGTCGTCCGCCAGGATCAGCAGGCCCGGCCGGTCGTCCCGCTCGCCGAAGGGTTGGTCCAGGGATGCGCCGAAACCGATCTCATCATGATCCAAACCCACGCCGAAATCTCCCGTCCTGTTTGTTCCAGCTAATCGCAACGCCGTTGTTACGCAGCCAGACCATTCTCCATTATGGATATATGGGCCGCCCATCGCCGCCATAGGCCGCCCTGTAAACGGCTCTTTTCCGGTCTCGCCATAGCGGACCGCCAAAATGGAGCCTTCGATCCCCGCCGAAATGGCGCGAATGGCGGCTTCCCTCGCTTCATCCGAAACGGATCAAGTTTTGCGCACTCTTTTGCTCAAACCGCCGTGCGGCGGGCAAAGTCGATATAGAGGGCGCGTAGCCGCGTCGCGACCGGGCCGGGCCTGCCGTCGCCGATGGCCTGGCCGTCGATCCGCACCACCGACTGGCAGAGGGTGGAGGCGCTGGCGCTGAAGGCTTCCCTGGCCGCCAATGCTTCCGCGACGGTGAAGGGGCGGCGGACGATCGCAATCCCGCTTTCCTCCGCCAGCGCGTTCAGCGCCGTCCCGGTGCAGCCCGCCAGCACCGCCTGGCTGTAGGGCCGGGTGACGATCCCCTCTTCCGTCACGATGAAGGCGGTGGACGACGCGCCTTCGGTGACGAAGCCGTCCTCCACCATCCACGCCTCCTGCGCGCCCGCGTCGGCGGCGGCGCGCTTGGCCATGGCCTGGGCGAGCAGGCCGACGCTCTTGATGTCGCGCCGGGCCCAGCGCAGGTCGGGCATGGTCGCGACTGCGATCCCGTTGCGCGCGGCGGGCACGTCCAGGAAAGGCTTGGCCTGCACGAACATCACCAGGGTCGGCGCGATGCCGGGCGAGGGCAGGAAATCCCGCGTCGCGTCGGCCCCCCGCGTGATCTGGAGATAGACCAGCCCCTCGGTCAGCCCGTTGCGCGCCACCAGTTCCTTCTGCGCCGCCTCGATCTCCGGCAGGGAGAGGGGCAGGGCGATGCCGATGGCCCCGGTCGACCGCTCCAGCCGGGCGAGATGGGACGCGCTGTCGACCAGCCTGCCGTCGATCACCGCCGCGACCTCATAAATGCCGTCCGCGAACAGGAAACCCCGATCCAGCACGGAGACCTGGGCTTGTTCCAGCGGCAAAAACCGGCCGTTCAGATAGGCGATGGACATGGGGCGGGAGGAAATCCTTGGGGGAGAAGAGATGCCCGATGTCGCCGCTCATCCCGGCGGCGTCAAGCATATGAACGGACAAATTCGGAATGTCGGGGGAATGGCCAATGGTGGACATCAATTCCTCCCTACGCGAAGCGTGGGGAGGGGGACCGCCGCTGAAAGCGGTGGTGGAGGGGAAGATTCGGAGGTCGCGCCTTTTCCCCTCCACCAGCCTTCGGCTGGTCCCCCTCCCCATCTCCCGATGGGGAGGAATAGGGTAGGTCCGCAAACCACCCAAATCACCCCGTCCAGCGAGCCTTGAATTTGTCCACACACCCTAAGCCGCCTGCCCCCGCAGAGCCTTCTGCCGCCGCCGCTGCACCGAAGAGCCGATCCCCATCGCCTCGCGATATTTGGCGACGGTGCGGCGGGCGATGTCCATGCCTTTGGCGCGCAGCAGGTCGACCAGCGTGTCGTCCGACAATATGGCGTCGGCCGTCTCCGCCGCGATCAGCGCCTTGATGTGGCTCTTGACCGCCTCGGCCGACACCGCGCCCTCGCCGCCCGCCGCCGCCACGCCGCTGGTGAAGAAATATTTGAGTTCATACAGCCCACGCGGGCAGGACAGATATTTGTTCGACGTCACCCGGCTGACGGTCGATTCATGCATCTGGATCGCGTCGGCCACCGCCTTCAGCGTCAGCGGCTTCAGATGCTCCACCCCCTTGCGGAAGAAATCCTCCTGCTGGCGGACGATCTCGCTCGCGACCTTGACGATGGTCTTCTGCCGCTGGTCCAGCGCCTTCACCAGCCAGTTGGCGCTGGCCAGGCAATCGGCCAGCCACGCCTTGGACGTCCTGTCCTGCGGCCCGGAGGCGAGTTCGACATAATAGGTCCGGTTGATCAGCACGCGGGGCAGGGTGGCGCTGTTGACCTCGATCGCCCATCCTTCCCGCGTCGGCCGCACGAACAGGTCGGGCGTCACCGGCGCGGCGCTCTCGGTGGAAAAGCGCAGGCCGGGCTTGGGATCGTAACCGCGCAATTCGCGGATCATGTCCGCCATATCCTCCTCGTCCACGCCGCAGATCCGGCGCAACTGAGGCAGCGCTCCCCTGGCGAGCAGGTCCAGATTGGCCAGCAGCTTCGCCATGCAGGGGTCGTAACGATCCGCCTCCTTCGCCTGCAAGGCCAGGCATTCCGACAGCGACCGCGCCCCCACCCCGGTCGGGTCGAAACCGTGGATCACGCCCAACACCTGCTCGATCCTGTAAAGCGGCACGCCCATGCCATGGGCGGTCTCCAGCAGATTGGCCTCCAGATAGCCGGCCTCGTCGATCTGCCCGATCAATTGCGCGGCGATCATCAGGTCCATGCCCGACAGCGCGCTGCGCGCCTGATCCATCAGATGTTCCTGAAGCCCCTGTTCCGGATTGGCGAAGCTGTCGAAGTCCGGCGCCTCGCCGCTGCCGCCCGACAGCATGTCCATCCCGCCGCCGGAGCCGATGGCGCCCGCCATCCGGTCGCCCGGCCCGTCGTCGATGAAGGTCTCCGCGCCATAATCGACGTCCAGCGGGGAATCGGCCGCGCCCAGTCCCTGGCCGATCAACTGGTCCGCATCGCCCGTTTCGGCGCGCAGGTCATGCTGCCCCGCCGCCCGGTCCACCCCGTCGGCGGGCGGCGCGAAATCATCCGTCCCGCCCGCCTCCAGCAGCGGATTCTTTTCCAGCTCGCCCGCGACGAACGCCTCGATCTCCAGATTGGACAGCGCCAGCAGCTTGATCGCCTGCTGCAACTGCGGCGTCATCACCAGCGACTGGCTCTGCCGCAGGTCGAGACGGGGCGCGAGCGTCATCAGTCCTTCCCGCCGCCGCCGTCAGGAAAGGCCCGTCCGCCGCCCATGTCAGAGCGAGAAATTCTCGCCCAGATAGAGCCGCCGCACGTCGGCATTGGCGACCAGCTCCGTCGGGCTGCCCGCGAACAGCACCTTGCCGTCATAGATGATGCAGGCGCGGTCCACGATCTCCAGCGTCTCGCGGACATTATGGTCGGTGATGAGGACGCCGATGCCCCGCGTCTTCAACTGCTTCACCAGGTCGCGAATATCCGCGATGGACAGCGGATCGATGCCCGCGAACGGCTCGTCCAGCAACACGATCGACGGATTGGCCGCCAGGGCGCGGGCGATCTCGCACCGCCGCCGCTCGCCGCCCGACAGCGCCATGGCGGAGGAATCGCGCAGCCGGGTAAGGCCGAATTCCTCCAGCAACTGTTCCAGCCGCGCCTGCCGCGCCGCCTTGTCCGGCTCCGCCAGTTCCAGCACCGCGCCGATATTCTGCGCCACGGTCAGGCCCCGGAAGATGGAGGTTTCCTGCGGCAGATAGCCCAACCCCAATATCGACCGCCGGTACATGGGCAGGCCGGTAATGTCCTGCCCGTCCAGCACGATGCGGCCATGGTCGGGCCGCACCAGCCCCATCACCGAATAGAAACAGGTCGTCTTGCCCGCGCCGTTGGGACCGAGCAGCCCGACCACCTCGCCCTTGCCTACGGTCAGCGACACGTCGGCCAGAACGACCCGCTTATCATAGCTTTTGGCGATGGAGATGACGGACAGGCCTTCTCCCACTTCCTGCGGGGGAAGGGGCGATGCCGGCGCTGTCCGGTCCTGCATCATCACGTCGTCCATCACGTCATCCTTGCTGCCGAATGCTTGTCGCGGGTCCAACCCATGACCCCGCGCGGCAATTGGCAAGCTTTGTGCATGGGAACGCCGCCGGGGCAAGGGGAAAATGGTGTTTCGGACCTTTTTGGGGCCATGATCCGCGACAAGATTGGTGTTGGCGCAGGTGCTTTCAATGCACGTCCGACAGGGAAGAAAGAGGGAAATGCCGGGGCGCCCAACGGCGAAGGCCTGTTCCGGTCGGAAGAAATGGTGCGGTCGAGAGGCACGAATTCGGTGTTCCAACATGTATCATGGCGTCTCAAAATCCTGTCAGTTTAATCCTTTAAGATCCCCTGTATGCCAGTGACAGCGGAGGGGATGCGCTGAGCTGCTCGGCGATGGATCGAGCGAACTGATTGAGGATGCCCTGCGGGGATAGGTCGCGCCCGGCCTTCCGCCAACCGGCAGCTTCCGGCTGAATGATCCACCATCGATGCCGGCACTAAACACCTAATGGGAAGCGTGCGTCACGAGAGACGGATACCGCTACTTCTTGCCTATTGCTCAGGGGAAGCGGATTCCGGCGGCTTTGATGTTGCGGCACCTGATCCACGCTTTTTCAGCGCGACCGCCTGAGCGGACACATAGCCCCGGATTTCCTCTGCCTCCGCCTCGTTGAGATGCTGCTTCCAGCCCACCATGCCGTTGCCCTCCAGCGCGCCGTCGATTACCACCGCGCGCCAGGATTGCCCGTCGGAGAGGAAAGCTGAGCGGCGCAGATCGGGAATGACGTTCGAGGATATCGCTGCCGGGCCGTGGCAGCGCGAACAGTACCTGCCGTAATTCGTTCCGCCTTGGGCGATCTGCTTGTCGGTGAATGGGTCCGCGGTTGGATTGGGCGGCGGCGGCGCGCCGGGTTCGGCGGGAAGCTTGGCCTTGCCGTTCAGGCGGAAGGCGACCATCCGGCCCGGCTGGCGTTCGCGTTCGTCGGCGTCGCCGGCCGCGGGGCTGGCGCCGTTACCAGTAGCTATCGCGACATATTGCACGCCGCGGACGCTGTAGGCGATGGGCGCCGCCTGGACGCCGTTGGGCATCTTGTAGTTCCAGACCTCCCGTCCATTATCGGCGCGGAAAGCGGTGAAGCGGCCGGTCACGGCGCCCTGGCCCTGGAACACCAATCCGCCCGCCGTCGCCAGCACGCCCGCGCGGTCCGCCGGCACGCGCCACGCCTCGGTCTGGGTCACCGGATTCCAGGCGAGCAGATGGGTCGGGCCGCCCTTGAGCTTGCTCAGCAGGCCGGTGTTGAAGGGGCCGCGCGTATAGGTCTTGAAATTGGGATCGTCACGTACCTCCGCGCTGTTTTCAAAAGCGTTGAGATAGACGAGGCCGGTCTTTGGGCTGTAGGCCATGGCATGCCAGTTATGCGCGCCGGAGCTGTTGGGCCGCAGGTGGAAGGGTCCATCGGTATAGCGGGAATTGGGTGTCTCGATCGGGCGGCCGGTCACCGTGTCGATGCCCGATGCCCAAGTCACGGGGACATAGGGCTTGGCCGAGATCACCTTCCCGTTGGTGCGGTCCAGCACATAGAAAAACCCGTTCTTCGGCGCGTGCATCAGCACCTTGCGGACCTTGCCGTCGATGGTCAGGTTTCCCAGGATCATCGGCTGGGAGGAATTATAGTCCCAGGCCTCCTGCGGATTCTCCTGATAGTGCCAGATATATTTGCCGGTGTCGGGGTCGAGCGCGATCACCGAGCAGAGGAACAGATTGTCGCCCTTGCCCGCGGTGCGGTATTTCGGATTCCACGGCGAGCCGTTGCCGGTGCCGATGTAGAGCTGGTTCAGTTCCGGATCGTAGGAAATCGCGTGCCAGGCCGTGCCGCCGCCGCCATATTTGGCATAGTCGCCGGACCAGGTCGGGCGCACCAGCTTCTCCATGATCGCGTCCGAGGCGGCGTGGTCCGGCCCCTTCGCGGGATCGCCGGGCACGGTGTAGAAGCGCCACACCAACTTGCCCGTGGCCGCGTCATAGGCCGAGACATAGCCCCTGACCCCGAAATCGGCGCCGGCGTTGCCGATGATGACCTTGTCATGGATCACGCGGGGCGCGCCGGTGATCGTGAGCGCGCTCTTCGGATCGACCGTCTGGGTGCTCCAAAGCTGGGTGCCGGTGCGCGCGCTGATCGCGATCAGCCGCCCGTCGAGTGTGCCGACATAAACCTTGCCCTTGTAGACTGCGACGCCGCGATTGACCGTGTCGCAGCAGACCTTCACCCCCGTGTCGCCCGGCACCATCGGATCGAAGAACCATATCTGTCGCCCGGTGGCCGCGTCGAGCGCGTAGACCTTGCTCCACGATGTGGAGACATACATCACCCCGTCGACCACCAGCGGCTCGGATTGCTGCCCCCGGACCGTGTCGAAGTCGAAGCTCCAGGCGGGCTTCAGGTCCTTGACCGTGTTGACGTTGATCTGATCGAGCTTCGAATAATGGTCGCCGTTTAAGGTGCCGCCATTGACCAGCCAATTCGCCGGTTCGGAGGCGGCGGCGATCATCCGGGCATCGTCGACGGCGCCGGGGTGGACACCTGCCACCGTCGCGGCAAGCAGGGGTGCACCGGCGCAGGTTAAGATAATGATCCGGATTATGCGATTCATTATATTCCCCGTTTTCCTGCTTTTCGCGCAGGATAACCAAGGGGATTAGCGTGTCAATCTATA
Organism: Sphingobium sp. HDIP04; assembly: GCF_000445085.1. Lineage (NCBI taxonomy): Bacteria > Pseudomonadati > Pseudomonadota > Alphaproteobacteria > Sphingomonadales > Sphingobiaceae > Sphingobium > Sphingobium sp. HDIP04. The sequence continues at coordinate 12,604 of NZ_ATDO01000111.1, forward strand.
AACCTATAAGCCATAATATTGATTGTTACAGCGGGGCGGGCGTGAAGAGGAAGCTGCGATAGCCGCGGGTGAAGCGCTTGATCCGCGCCGTCCAGGGTGTTCGGGCGGCGGTGCGCCAAGCCTCGCCGGCCGGAATGTCGGATCCCGCGAGCGTGAATAGCGCCAGATAGCGCGGCGACGCGTCGGACCGATGGCGCGCGATCCCGCTCACGCCCGGCAGCGCGTCCAGGCGCGGCAGATGCTCGGTGTCGTACCAGGCGTTGAATTCCTCCTCTGCCTCGTCCGCGACTTCGAGGAAGTTGCAGAGGAGCGCCGTGGCGTTCGCAATCTCGACAAGGCCGACACGGGCGATGCGTGCGCCACTCCACCGCATCTCGCCTTCGACGGGGGGCGCGGCGATCGGACGGGGGGAGAGCAGCATGCGCGTGACTGGCGCGCCCTCGCCTCCCCCGCTGCCGACCCGCGCCCGGCCTGTCAACGCCGTCTCGCCAGCCGCGGGCCGGGGCGTCTCCGCCGCGATCAGCAGATGAATCGCCTCGGCGCTCAATCCGGCAGCCCCTGCCGCGTCAGGCGCGCGAGCGTGCGGATCGCGCGCTCCGGCGACCGGCGGAAGGGGATCCCCGCCGCCAGCATCTCCTCGGCCAGTTCGGCGGCGAGCGGGCTGCTCCCGCCCATCAGCGTATAGACCACCGGCTTGGTCGTGCCCGCGAGCGCGGGAAGGGTGGCGCGCGCGTTGCGGAGGCCGATATCCGGCGGCCCGGGCATGATCGCGATCAGCAGGCTGCCCACCGCCGGATCGTCGAGCAGCACGCGCGCGGCGCGGCCATAGACCTGCCAGTCGGTGAGGCCCGCGCCCGACAGATCGACCGGATTGCCCTCCGGGACCGCGTGGCGCGCCGCTTCGCGCAGGCCCTGCGTCGTCTCCGGCGACAGGGAAGTGAGCGGCAACGCCTCGCTCTCGCAGATATCGGCGAGGATGCCCTTGACGCCGCCATCGGTGAGCAGGACCGCCCCGCCGCGCGGCAGGTCGCCGAAGCGCAGCAGCAACTCGCCCGCGTCCCAGAATTCTTCCAGCGTTTCGGTGACGACGCAGCCCGCGTCCAGCGCCGCCGCGATGGTCGCGGCGTGGTCGCCGGTCTCGGCGCCGCTGTTGAAGGCGGCCGCCTGACGCGCGCGAGGCGAGCGGCCCGGATGCAGCAGGACGACGTGCTTGCCTTTGCCACGCGCGCGGCGGATCGCGGCGAAGAAGGTCTCCGGCTTCCGGACCTGCTCGGCGAAGACGAGGATCACGTCCGTCGCCGCGTCATCGATCATGAAATCGAGGAAGTCCGCGGCGCAGAGCACCGCCTCGTTGCCCGTGCAGATCGAATAGGAGACCGGCGTGCGCAGCGCTTCCAGCGCGAGCCGCGTCTGTCCGCTGACGCCGCCGGTCTGGGTGATCAGCCCCACCGCGCGCCGACCTTCGAGCGGCACCGGCTTATGGTTGCCGAACGACAGGGAGAGGCCGTCGGCGAAGTTGCTCAGCCCCACGGTGCCTGGCCCCAGCACCGCCACGCCGGCGCGGGCGGCGGCGTCGGCGAGGTCGCGCTGGCGCTGCTTTCCGGCCTCCCCTTCCTCCGCGAAGCCTGAGGCGTAGACAATCGCGGCGCAGATGCCGCGCGCGCCGCATTCGCTGATCGCCGCCGGAACCATGGCCGCATCCATCGTGAGGAGGGCGATGTCGATCCTCTCCGGCAGGTCGAGGATCGTCGCATGGGCGGGGTGGCCGTCGATGGACTGGGAGCGGCTGACGAAATGGAGCGCGGCCGGATCGAAGCCGAAGCGCCGCAGATTGGCGAGCACGCGCATTCCCATGATTTCCCAATGGGTCTGGGGCGCGTCGGCGTCGGGCGGCGCGAGGCCGATGATCGCGATGGAGCGGGGGCGCAGGAAGCGCGCGATGCTGTCGGCGTGATCGGACATGTCAGCGGGCGCCGCTCAACTGCCGGGCCACGCGGTCGTCCGCGCTGCCCTGCCCCCGCGCGCGGGCCAGCAGGATCGCGCCCGCGCCGATCAGGGCGGCCACCGCGTAGAGGGGATAATAAGCGGACTTGTCGAGGCCAAGGCCGATCAGAACGCCGCCGGCATAAGGGCCTGCGATCGCCCCGAACCGGCCCATGCCCACCGCGAGGCCGACGCCGGTGCTGCGCGCATGGTCCGGGTAGAGCCGGTTGCTGGTGATCAGCATGCCGGTGAAGGCCGCCTCGATCGAGAACATGCTGAGCATCGCGAACAGGATGAGCGTCACCGGCGAGCTGACCCAGGCGAACCCCATCAGCCCAACGGCGCAGAGCAGCAGCGCGCCCGCCGTGGCGCGGCGCGCGCCCAGCCGCGCCGCCAGGGTGCCGATGGCGAGCACGCCAAGGATCGCGGCGAAGCTGGTCGCCATGCCGACCGCCACCGCCGCCTGTCCCTTGAAGCCGGCGAGCACCAGCACCTGCGGCTTCCAGCTGGTCAGGAAATAGCTGACGAAATAGCGCATGAACGACGCCAGCCAGAGGAACAGCGTTGCCGAGCGCAGCGGTCCGGACAGGATCGCGCCGATAGCGAGCGGCGAGCGGCTCGGCCGCTCCGGCATTGGCGGCAGCGCGGCGAGTTCCGGCTGCTTCAGGCGTCGCAGGATGGCGTTGGCGCGGGCGAGGGCGTTGGCCGGCTGGCGGTTCAGCAGGAAATGCAGCGATTCCGGCAGCAGGACGAAGGCCGCGATTGCGACCGCGCCGGTGATCAGGCCGGCGACGAGATAGATGCTGCGCCAGCCATGGGCGCCGAGCAGCGCCGCGCCGATCGCCGCGCCGATCATCGCCCCGATTGCGAATCCGATATGGACGCAGGCGAGGAAGAAATTGCCGCGCGTCTCGTTGGAGAATTCGACGACGATCACGCTCAGCGACGGCACCAGCGCGCCGATCGCCAGCCCCGCCAGGAAGCGGAACAGGAGCAGCGTCTCCCAGTTGGTGCTGGCCGAGATCGCGATCATCGCCACCGCGCTGGTGGTGGCCGCCGCGAGCACGATCGGGCGCCGGCCGAAGCGGTCTGCCAGTGGCGCGATCAGGATCGCGCCGAGCATCAGCCCCGCCGCCCCGGCGCTCAGGATCAGGCCCATGGTTTGGGGGGCGAGACGCCAGTCCTTCAGGATCGCGGGCGCCGCATAGGCGGTGGCCGTGGTGTCGAGGCCATCGCAGATGTTGATCAGCACGCACAGCGCGACCACCGCGATCTGGAAGGCCGAAAGCGGCGCGTCGGCCAGGAGCGGCCTTACCTTGACGGACGAATTCGCCATGACATCCTTCTTCCTGTTTGTTCCCGCTTTCGGTCCGCCCGCAGGCATACGCGATCTGGACAGAGGCGCCGAATCTGTTTAAACCAAATGACTAGCTGAATGGAACTATTGATAATGGAATACGCATATGGCCAGTGCGCGACAAGCGGAATGTTCGGCGCGGGAACCCGGAGGCTTGGGCGATGAAGCTTTTTTGGTCGTCGCGCTCTCCGTTCGCGCGCAAGGTTGTGATGGTGGCGCATGAAACCGGCCTGCATGATCGTGTCGCGCTCATCCCGTTGCCGATCCCGAGTCCCGTTCCGTGCGTCGAGCTGCATCGGGCCAATCCGATCGCCAAGCTGCCGACGTTGATCGCCGACGATGGCACGGCGATCGCTGATTCCCCGGTGATCTGCGAATATCTCGATCATCTCGGCGGCGGAAGTCTCTTCCCCGTGCCCGGCCCCGCGCGGTGGCGGGCCTTGGGGCGTCAGGCGCTGGCCGATGGTCTGATGGACCAGTTGCTGCTGTGGCGTGCCGAGTTGCGGCGCGCGGAGGCGTGCCGCTCGGCAACTCTGCTCGCGACTTTTGCGGGCCGGCTCGATGCCTCGCTTGATCGGCTTGAGGAACAGGCGGCCGGGGGGGCCTGTGGCGCCGGCTTCGATATTGGCGATCTCACCGTGGGGGTGATGCTCGCCTATCTCGATTTCCGGTTCGCCGAGCGCGGCTGGCGCGACGGCAGGCCGGCCCTCGCAAAATTCCAGGACAGCTTCGCCGCGCGCCCCTCGGCGATCGCGACCGCTTTCGCGGAGAATTAGATGACGGATCCCCGGTCGCTGTCAATCACGCCGCCGCGCAAAGCCTTGCCGGCGGGCGCGTGCGACACTCACGCCCATGTTTTCGGTCCGTTCGACCTCTTCCCGCTGCCGGAGGGACGCACCTATACGCCCCCGCTGGCGACCGCCGACATGCACGCAGAGGCACTCGCCCGGCTGGGCTTCGACCGCGCCGTGATCATTCAGGCCTCGGCCTATGGCTCCGACAATCGCTGCACGCTGGAGGCCGTCGCCCGTGATCCCGTGGCGCGGCGCGGCGTCGGCGTCGCGGACGAGAGCTTCGACGAAGCGCAGCTTGCGGCGCTCCGGGCGGGCGGCATCCGCGGGCTGCGCTTCACCGAGATCATCGGCAAGGATAGCGGCAAGCGCCTCGCCGGCGCCAGCGGCTTCGACACGCTGCGCGCCATCGCCCCCCGGATGCGCGCCGTGGGCCTGCACGCGCAGCTGTTCGCGCCGTTCGACCTGCTGATGGATTGGATCGACGACCTGCTGGCGTTGGACGTGCCGCTGGTGCTGGATCATCTGGCGCGGGTCGGGCCGTCGGACCGGACGGTCGACGATCCCCGGTTCCAGCGCCTGCTCGGGCTGCTGCGCGAGGGGCGGGTCTGGGTGAAGCTGATGGTTTTCCGCAACAGCCGCGCGCCAGAGACCGGCTATGCGGATGTCCGGCCCTTCCATGAGGCGATGACGCATGCGAACCCGGGCCGGCTCGTCTGGGGCACCGACTGGCCGCTGCTCAACGTGGCGCCGCCGCCGGACCCAGGCGCGCTGCTCGATCTGCTCGACGCGTGGATCGAAGGCGACGCGGTGCTGCGGCGGCGCATCCTGGTCGACAATCCGGAGCGGCTCTACGGCTTTCCGGCCCAGGCCTAAAATATTTGCAGAAACAATAGGGTGGATGTGATGGCGAAGCGTAGTGGGCGGTTCCATTGGGCGCGGAAAGGGGCAGTCGCGGCAATCCTGCTCCTCGGCACGGCCGCCCTTGCGTTCCAGGGCGAGGGGCGACCTGTCGACGACGCGCGATTGCGCGCGGTGGATCGCGGGTCGGGCGAGTGGATCGTCCCCGCCGCCGGTTACAGCGAGCAGCGTTTCAGCCCGCACGCGCAGATCAATGTCGATACCGTCAAGCGGCTGGGCCTCGCCTGGTACGCCGACCTCGGCACTGACCGTGGCGTGGAGGCGACGCCGATCGTCGTCGACCGCATACTCTACAACATCACGCCTTGGAACGTGACCACCGCCTATGACGCGGTCACCGGCAGGGAGCTCTGGCGCTATGATCCCCAGGTGCCGCGCCGCTTTGGCGGCTTCGCTTGCTGCGATATCGTTTCCCGGGGCGTCGCGGCGTGGAAGGGTAAGATCTTTATCGCCACCCTCGACGGCCGGCTGATCGCGCTCGACGCCAGGACCGGCAAGCCCATGTGGAGCCAGCAGACGCTCGATCCAGGTTGGGCCTATACGATCACGGGCGCGCCGCGCGTCTATGACGGCAAGGTCATCATCGGCAACGCCGGCGCCGAGGCGGCCGCGCCCGGTTATGTCTCCGCTTATGACGCCGAAACCGGCAGGAAGCTCTGGCGCTTCAACATCGTCCCCGGCGATCCCGCCAAGGGCTACAAAAGCAAGGCCGAGGCGATGGCCGCCAAGACCTGGAAGGGCGAATGGTGGAAGCAGGGTGGCGGCGGCACCGCATGGGACAGCTTCGCCTACGATCCTGAAGCGCGGCTGGTCTATATCGGCACCGGCAATGGCGGCCCCTGGGCGCAAGCGGTGCGTAGCCCGGGCGGCGGCGACAATCTCTTCCTGTCCTCGATCGTCGCGGTGAACGTCGATACCGGCGCCTATGTCTGGCACTATCAGGAAACGCCGGGCGACGAATGGGACTATACCGCGACCCAGTCGATCATCCTCGCGGACATGAAGTTCGGCGGGCGGAACCGCAAGGTGCTGCTGCACGCGCCGAAGAACGGCTTCTTCTACGTGCTCGACCGCCGCACCGGAGAGCTGCTTTCGGCCGAGCCCTATGTGCCCGGCATTACCTGGGCCAAGGGCATCGACAGGAAAACCGGCCGCCCGATCGTGAATCCCGAGGCGCGCTACGGCGAGACGCCGGTGCTGGTATCGCCGAGCGCGGGCGGCGGGCATAACTGGAACCCGATGGCCTATAGTCCGAAGACGGGCCTAGCCTATTTCCCGGTGCTCCAGAGCGCGATGACATATGCGTTCGATCCGAAGTTCAAGGTTCAGCCCGGTGAGATGCACCAGCTTGGCATCGCCTCCACGGGTCATGAGGAACTGCGCAAGCGCCACGCCGCCGAGATCGCGGCGATGACGAAGGTCTGGCTCACCGCCTGGGATCCGGTGAAGCAGAAGGAAGTCTGGCGCGTGCCGTACGCGCGCCGCGGCAGCGGTGGCGCGCTGGTGACAGGCGGAAACCTGGTCTTCCAGGGGACGATCGACGCCAATTTCGCTGCCTATCGGGCAGACACCGGCGCGAAGCTTTGGGAGATGCCGGTCCGGCAGGTGCCGATCGCCGGCGCGATGAGCTATTTCATCGATGACGTGCAATATGTCGCTGTCAACGCCGGCTGGGGCGGCGGCCTCGCCCATGGCCCGAACAGCAACGACTCAGGGATGCGGCTGTCGACCGCCCGGCTGCTGGTGTTCCGACTGGACGGCAAGGCGACGCTGCCGCCGCTCCCGGTCGCGACCGCCGCCACGGTCGCGCCGCCGCCGCCCGACAGCGCGCCGGCGGCGCAGGTCGATCGGGGCCGCGCGCTCTACGCCACCAATTGCTCCGGCTGCCATGGCGACGAGGCGCGGGGCGGCATCAAGGATCTGCGCAAGCTGACGCCAGAGACGCGCGCGCAATTCTACGACATCGTGCTGGGCGGCATCCGCGCCGATAACGGAATGGTGAGCTTCGCCGATAAGCTTTCCCGCGCCGACGCCGAGGCGATCCACGCCTATCTTGTCCATCGCGCCAATCAGGATTGGGACGGCCATGAGGTGAAATGACACCCGGGGCAGAGGAATCAGCATGCGGAGGGTTGATATAGTGCATTAAACCATACTAACGACTCAAATATGCTGACTCGGAAGGACGTTTCGCCCATGACTGATTCCACACCGCTCTCGGACTTCCGCCCGGTGCGGAGCGCCCTGATGACTGGGGCGCTGGACGACCTCGCCTCGGTCGGGCTGGCCGGCAGCCGCTGCCGGGCCTGTGGAGAGACGACCCTCGGCGCCAACACGCTCTGTCCGAATTGCGGCAGCGACGATGTCTTCCCGATCGCGCTCTCCGGCGAGGGCAAGGTGTGGACCTACACGGTGGTGCGCTATCGCCCGCCGGGCGATTACAAGGGCGCGGAACCGTTCCAGCCCTTCGCCATCGGGCTGGTCGAACTGCCCGAAGGGCTGCGCGTCGTGGCGCCCGTGGGCGGCGATCCGGATGCTGTGCGCATCGGCATGACGGTGCGGTTCACGGCCCGGGCGCGCGCCGATGGCGTCGTCGATTTCGTCTACAATCCTGCCGCCTAAGGAGTTCCCATGAAGGACGTGGTTATCATCGGCGCGGGCATTCATGCGTTCGGCCGTTTCGACAAGACGGCTGAGGAGATCGGCTCCCACGCGGCGCGCATGGCGCTGGCGGATGCGGGGCTGGCCTGGTCGGACATCCAGGCTTCCTATCTTTCGCGCATGTACCTGCCGGCGACATCCGGCGCGCGCATTCTGCGCAAGCTGGGTGGCACGGACATGCCGATCGTCGATATCGAGGCAGCCTGCGCCAGCGGCGGCGCGGCGCTTCGCCAGGGCGTGCTGGCGATCCGGTCCGGCGAGTGCGACGTGGTGATGGTGCTGGGCGCGGAGAAGATGCCGCGCGGCTTCATGGATCCGCGCATGATCTACGCCGACTGGCAGATCGAGATGGGGCTATCGCTGAACCCGTCCTACTGGTCGATGCGCGCGATGCGCCACATGCACGAATATGGCACCACCGACCTGCAGATCGCCAAGATCGCCTACAAGAACCACCGGAACAGCGTCCACAATCCCAACGCGATGTATCGCAAGGAATTCAGCCTGGAGGAAATCCTTGGCTCGCCGCTCGTATGCGATCCGATCCGCCGGCTGGAAATCTGCGCGCCGGACGATGGCGCCGCGGCGGTCGTGATCGCGTCCGCGGATTATGCCCGCAAGATCGGCGCGCGCGCGCCGATCACCATCGCCGGCAGCGTCCACACTATCGCGCGCTATTCGGCCGATTTCCGCTGCCCCGCCGACAGCATGAGCGCCACCGCCAATAATGAGGGCCCGACCGAGGTGACCGCCCGCAAGGCCTATGAGCAGGCCGGGCTTGGCGCGGAGGACGTCGATTGCTTCGAGGTGCAGGATACCGACGCCTTTTGCGAGCTGGAGATATATGAGGAGCTGCAGATGTGCCCGGTCGGCGAGGGCGGGCGCCTGATCGACGAGGGCGTCACCGAGATCACCGGCAAGCATCCGGTGAACATGAGCGGCGGCCTCATCAGCAAGGGCGAGCCGGTCGGCGCATCGCATCTCGGCCAGGTGGTGGAGATCGTCTCCCAACTGCGCGGCGAATCCGGCGCGCGGCAGGTGGAAGGCGCCAGGGTCGGCCTCGCCCATGTGCTGGGTGCGGGCGGCAATTGCGCCATCACCATCCTGCGGAAGTGACTATGGCCGAGGCGGCCTCCCCTATCCTGTTCGAGCGTCGGGGGGCAGTCGGCTGGCTGACGCTCGACCGTCCGGCCCGGCGCAACGCGATCGACGCGGCGACCCACCTTGCGTTGCGCGAGGCGCTGACGGCGGTCGAGGCGGACCGGGCTATGCGCGCGCTGGTGATCACCGGCGCGGGTGGGGCGTTCTGCAGCGGTCAGGATCTGGCCGAACGCCGCGACATGGTCGCGGAGGGAGAGGTGGATCTCCAGGCCTCGCTGGTCGAGAATTACAGCCCGCTGATCCGCCGGCTGATCGCGCTGCCGATGCCGGTGATAGCCGCGGTCGGCGGCGTGGCGGCAGGGGCGGGCGTGGGGCTGGTGCTTGCGGCGGATATCGTGCTCGCCGGCGCTTCGGCGCGCTTCCAGCTGCCATTCGTCAAGGTCGGTCTCGGCCCCGATTGCGGGCTGAGCTGGACATTGGCGCGGCAGGTCGGGCTCAATCGGGCACTGGCGCTGCTGCTCACCGGCGACGCCTTTGACGCGGACGAGGCGTTCGCCTGGGGACTGGTGTCCCGCGTCTGCCCGGACGAGGCGCTCGCCGCCGAGGCGGAGGCGCTGGCGGCGCGGCTGGCCACAGGCCCGCGCGCTGCGATAGCCGCGATCAAGCGCCGCGTGCGCGAGGCGGCTGACCAGACGCTCGACGAGGCGCTCGCCGCCGAAGCGATCATGCAGGGCGGGCTGGGTCTCGATCCCGATTATCGGGAGGCGGTCACCGCCTTCACATCGAAACGCGAACCCCGGTTCCGCTGATAACCGCTCCGGAGAACGACATGGCCTTCGCCAGCGAGGTTGCCTCCTTTTCCATTCGCGAAGGCATCGGCGAGTGTGTGGTCGATGCGCCGCCGGTCAACGCGCTCGGACGCGACGTGCGACAGGCGCTGCTGGACGCCGTCGCCGAGGCGGCCGCCGATCCCGTCGTGGAGGCGCTGGTGATCCGCTGCGCCGGCCGCACCTTTTTCGCGGGCGCCGATATCCGTGAGTTCGGCAAGCCGCCGCTTTCGCCCAGCCTGCCGGAGGTGGTCGCCGCGATCGAGGACAGCGCCAAGCCCGTTATCGCCGCGATCCACGGTACGGCGCTTGGCGGCGGGCTGGAGGTGGCGCTCGGCGCACATCGGCGGATTGCGGTTTCCTCCGCCCGATTTGGGCTGCCCGAAGTCAAGCTTGGCCTGTTGCCGGGGGCGGGGGGCACGCAGCGCCTGCCGCGTCTGGTCGGCGTGGGGAAAGCGCTGGCGATGATCGTCGGCGGCGATCCGATCAGTGCCGAAGAAGCGTTGGAAGCGGGTCTGCTCGACCGCAAGGTCGCCGACGGAACGCTGATCGAGGCGGCGCGGCAGTTCGCGCGCGAGGCCGCCGGCGAAGGCGCGCCGGTCCGCACGCGGGATCTTCCAGTGGCCGATCCCGACCGCGTCGACACCGTCTTAGACGAATATGGGAACGCCAATCCGCGGCGCTTCGGCGGTCAGGACGCGCCCGCCGCTTGCGTCGAGGTGATCCGAAAGGGCCTGCGCGTGCCTTTCGACGAGGCGCTGGCGCTGGAACGCGCGGCCTTCACGCGGCTGCGCGACGGCGCGCAGTCCGCCGCGCTCCGCCATGTCTTCTTCGCCGAGCGGGAGGTATCCAAGGTCGCGGGAATCGACGCCGACACGCCGCGCCTTCCGATCGATCGGGCCGGCGTGATCGGCGCGGGGACGATGGGCAGGGGCATCGCCATGGCCCTGCTCGCCGCCGGTCTGCCGGTGGTGCTGGTGGAGCAGCGGCGGGAAGCGCTCGACGCCGGTCTGGGGGCGGTGCGCGACCTGATCGCGCGCGCGGTGAAGGGCGGCCGCATGGACCGGGCGTCGGCGGACGCGGCCAGCGCCCGGCTTACCGGATCGCTCTCCTACGATGATCTCGCCGAGGTCGATCTGGTGATCGAGGCCGCATTCGAAACGATGGAGGTCAAGCAGGCCATCTTCCGCGCGCTTGACGGCGTCGCGAAGCCGACGGCGATCCTCGCGACGAACACCTCCTATCTCGATGTTGACGCGATCGCCGCTTGCACATCCCGGCCAGAGCAGGTGCTCGGTCTGCATTTCTTCTCGCCCGCCAACATCATGAAGCTGCTGGAGATCGTTCGCGGAGCGCGGACCTCGCCGCAGGTGCTCGCGACCGCGCTTGATCTGGCCAAGCGGCTCGGCAAGATCGCGGTCGTCGCCGGCAATGCCCATGGCTTCATCGGCAACCGCATGCTGATGGCGCGCCGCCTCGCTGCCGAGGCGATGGCGCTGGAGGGGGCGAGTCCCTACGCGATCGATCGTGTGCTGGTGGCGTTTGGCATGCCGATGGGGCCGTTTCGGATCGGTGACCTTGCCGGCCTCGACCTAGGCTGGACGCCCGAGACCTCCACCGGCTCGACCATCCGCGAACGGCTGAACGAACGCGGCCGGCGCGGGCAGAAGGTTGGCGCCGGTTTCTACGATTATGACGACAAGGGCCGGGCCACGCCCTCGCCCGAAGTGGAGCGGATCATTGCCGAACTCGCCGCCGACAAAGGTATCCCGCAGCGCGACTGGAGCGATGAGGCGATACTCGCCGGCCTGCTCGATCCGATGATCGAGGAAGGCCGCCGGATCGTGGCCGAGGGTATCGCTCAGCGCGCCTCCGACGTCGATATGGTGTGGGTGCATGGCTATGGCTGGCCGCGCTGGCGTGGCGGGCCGCTCTATTACGCCGACCATCGGGGAGAGGCCGGATGACGCACGCTATATCTGTGATGCGATCCGGCCTCTCCCTGATGGTCGGCTGAACGGCGCAAGCGTCGGTCAGGGCATCGCCTTGCTGCTCAGAACGGGTCTGACGGATCGTCAACCGAAGCGGCCTTGGAGCGCCAGCGCGACGAACTCGTCGACATAATAAAGCTGGTGCGCATGGAAGAAGTGGAGCCGCGCGCCTACCTTGGCGTGGATCGCCCGGCTGGCCGCCTCGAACGCTGGCCAGTCGGTCCACCACAATTGGGCATAGCCGTCCCAGGGCAGATCGGGCAGGCGAGGCCCCGCGCGCATGTTCAGCACATAACCGGTGAGTCCCGGCTGATTGGCCGCTTCCTTGGCGTGGACGGTCCGCCACTCCCGGAAGAACTGGTCCTCGGTCGTGCCGGGATTCCGTCCGACCAGCCCGATGCGCTTGGCGTTGCCTGGTTTGGGGTTGGGAATCCGGACGGGCACTTCCCGCGTGAACAACCCCATCGGATCGCCCGCCGCAAAGCGCGGCAGGTCGTCCGCCAGCGCGCCGATCAGCTTCTCGTCCCCAGCGCCAAAGGCATGGGTGTACGCCGCCTCGTCCGCGAACCACATTTCGATGATGCCGTCATGCGGGGCATCCGGCGATCGCTCGCGGATCACCCGGTTGAAGGTGAGACCGCGCAGACCCTTCAGTCCGAGCAGAAGCGGCGCGCGTTCCTTCTCCCAATGGGCGAGGAAGGCGTCCGGCGTCATTCCGGGCGCGCGCCGGAGGAATTCCGTGCATTTGAACAGACGGCCATCGGGCACGGCGGCCAGGAGGCGGCCGGGCAAGGCGCCCGCCAGTCCCGTCGCCAGCGCGCCGCCGATCAGCGTCCGACGCTCCATCCCATGCCGCATGCTGTTCACGCCCACTCCTCAGCCGCCCATTTCCCGACATTTACACTAATGACCTAATTTATTAGCTTATCAAAAGCATCCTGGCTAGATGCCCTCTGACCCTTGGGCAGCGTGGACAAATTCGAGTATCGCCCCGGCTAAGTGATTTAAACGGAGAGCGGACCTCTTTAATCCTCCCCATCGGGAGATGGGGAGGGGGACCGGCCGAAGGCTGGTGGAGGGGAAGGGGCACGACCTTCCGATTTTCCCCTCCACCACCGCTTTCAGCGGCGATCCCCCTCCCCACGCTGCGCGCAGGGAGGAATTGACGCTCGCCATTGGCCATTCGCCGATATTCCGAATTTGTCCACACGGCTTAGGAGTGTTCCAGGGATTGGAAGCTTGCGCGGGCGAGATGTTCTTGCGCTTGGCGCCTGCGCCGCCATCCCGACTTCGATGCTCTCCGCCGCCGCTGCGGCACCCACCTATATGAGCGGCATTATATGTTCGTGACGCAGGCATGTCTTCGTGCCGCCCAGGCGCCGCAGGCTGAAGATCATGACGCTGATCTCGCGCCGCCCCGCGTGACGCGTGAGGATTTCGTGTAGCTGCGCTATGGTCCACCATGTTTTCGTCCCTCTGCCCATCTGACTGGTGGGTCGACTCGCTGGAGAATGATTGACCAGCTCATAAAGTATGATAGACTGACCTATAGAAAATAAAAACGGAAACACAGAGAGGGCTCTTAATGCGGTATCGCCTTTTGACTGCGTCGGTGTCCGCCATCGGCATCGCGTCCTTCCTCGCTGCCGCGGCGGGCGCGCAGACCGCGCCTGCGACCGCCGCGGCGCAGGATGCCGCCCCTGACAATGCACAGGACATCAACGCAGAGGACATCAACGCGCAGGACATCGTGGTCACTGGCTCGCGCGTTGCGTTGAGCGGGTTCCAGGCCCCGTCGCCGACCGCCGTGGTCGGCTCCGAGGTGATCGATCGCCGCGCGGCCACCACGGTGATGTCCGTGCTGAACCTCAACCCGGCCTTTAAGCCGACGCGCAGCCCCGGCGCCAACGCGACCAATACCGGCAGCCCGGCCCAGGCGACGGCCGACCTGCGCTCCCTGGGCGGACAACGCACGCTGGTGTTGGTGAATGGCAGTCGCATGGTGCCGTCATCGCCCGCCAGCAAGCTAGGCGTGCCCGTCACGGTGGACCTCAACCTGATCCCCACGCTGATGGTCGATCGGGTGGAGACGGTGACGGGCGGCGCATCCGCCCAATATGGTTCCGACGCCGTGTCCGGCGTCGTGAACGTCATCCTGAAGAAACACTTCACCGGGCTCGAGGCGCGCGCCCAGGCGGGCATATCCGAGGAAGGCGACTATGCGACGCAGCGCCTGGGTTTCATCGCGGGCACCAGCTTCGCGCAGGATCGCGGCCATGTCGTCGTGAGCGCGGACTATGAGCGCAACAGCGGCGTCGGCGACATGTACACGCGTGACTGGGGCCGCAAGGAATATCAAATCTATAGCAACTCCGCCTACAGGACGAACGGTCAGCCGGCGCTGATCCTGACGCAGGGGGTGCACAATAATCTGGGCGCGGGCGGCAGGATCACCGGCCCGGCCGGCTTCTCGCTGAACAAATACACCTTCAATTCCGATGGCAGCGTGCGACCGTTCGATTCCGGCATCCTGTCAAACGGGACGACGCAGATCGGCGGTGAAGGACAGTCGATCGCGCGCGGCACCAGTCTCGTGCCCGCGCTGCGCCGTTTCACCACCTACGCGCACGCCGAATATGAGTTCGGACCCGCCCTTACCGCCTATGTGGAGGGCGGCTATTCGCGGTCGAAGGGCATATTGAGCGGGCTGCCGCCGCGCTACACCTCCGTGACCATCAAGGACGACAATGCGTATCTGTCGCCGGCCGTGAAGGCGGCGATGGCGAAGGACGGGATCACCAGCTTCACCATGTCGCGGATCGGCTATGATTTCGGCAATGTGAAGACCGAGGCGGTGAACGCGACGCGGCACGTGGAGGTTGGCGGCAAGGGCGAGCTTGGCGGTTCCTGGCACTGGGACGCCCATTATTCCTACGGCCGGAACAATTATGACGGCTATAGCTTCAACAACACCATCAGCGCCAACGTGCCCCTTGCCGCGGACGCGGTCTTCAACAGCGCGGGCAAGATCGTCTGCCGTTCGACGCGCGACGTGAATCCCAACAATGGCTGCGTGCCGCTGAACCTGTTTGGTGCAGGTTCTCCATCCGCCGCCGCCATCAACTATGTCAACGGCACCGGCCATACGACAGTCAAATATATCCAGCACAGCGCGGCGGCGAACCTGCGGGGCAATCTGTTCTCGACCTGGGCGGGGCCAGTCTCGGCCGCGGTCGGCATCGAATATCGGCGCGAAAGCGAGAATGTCGGCGCCGATCCGATCGCGGCGGCGAACGGCTTTTCGTCCACGGGCAACGCCGTCCCTTATCGCGGCAGCTTCGACGTCAAGGAAGCCTATGTCGAGGCGATCGTGCCGCTGGCGAAGGACAAGCCCTTCCTGCGTTCGCTGAACATCAACGGCGCGGCTCGCTTCGCCCATTACAGCACGGTGGGCGATCAGGTGACCTGGAAGGTCGGCGGCGTGTGGGAGCCGGTGGACGGCCTGCGCCTGCGCGTCACGCGGTCGCGCGACATCCGCGCGCCGGCCATCTGGGAACTCGCCAGCCCCGGTAACTTCGTGACCAACACGATCACCGTGAACGGCATCACCAAGATCATTCCGCAGAATGTTTCGGCCGGGAACCCCGACCTGAAGGCCGAGAAGGCGGATACCTTCACCGCTGGCGTGGTCATAGAGCCGGGCGGATTCCTGCGCGGGCTGCGCGCGTCGGTCGACTATTACGACATCAATCTGAAGGGTGCGATCACCAACTTGTCCGGCCTCAACGTCGCGTCGCTCTGCACGCTTGGGCAGCAGGAATTCTGCGGCCTGTTCACGTTCGATGCAGCCGGCAATCCCACCAGCCTCACGGCGCCGGCCCTCAACGTGGGCTCGTTCCGGAACAAGGGCCTGGATATGACGCTGAGCTATGGTTTTCCGCTGGGGGAAGGCCGGGTGAGCATCGCGGCGAGCGGCACCTATGTCTTCAACGCGCTGGTCGATCCGGGCACCGGCGCCGGCGCGATCGAGCGCGTGGGCGAGATGGGCCAGGCCAATCTCGGCGCGATGCCGCGCTTCCGCGGCAACATGGCCCTCACCTATACGCGCGGGCCGTTCTCGATCACGCCGCAGTTAAACTTCATCTCGGCAGGCAAGCAGGACAATATCTACAACACCACGCCCGCGCTGACGATCAACAACAACCATGTGCCGGCGTTCGCCTATCTCGACCTGGCCGGCTCGATCGACGCGACGCAGCAGTTCCGGTTCTTCTGGTCGATCGAGAACCTGCTGGACAAGGATCCGGCGCCGACGCCCTACGCGGTGCTGAACGTGCCGACCAACGGCATCTGGTACGATAAGGTCGGGCGGCGCTTCATGGCGGGCGTGCGCGTGCGGCTGTGAGCATCCAGGCAGGAGGAACGGCGATGTCGGAGCAACCCGCGAACACGCGTCCCGGTCCCGTGATCGGGCGGCGCGAACTGCTTGTGGCGGGAGTCGCGGCGCTGACCGTGCCGGCGATGGCGCGCGCGCAATATACGCGCATGCCGCCCGGCATCGCCAAGTCCCTGACCCTGCTGATTCGCAAGCCGGGCGCCACGCATGAGGAGTTCATGCGCTATTGGCTGGGGGTGCACGCGCCGATGGCGCTCAAGATTCCGGGCATGCGGGGCATGGTCTGCAACGAGGTGCTGGGTCCCAGCCGGGGGCGGAACGACATACCCGGCGGCACGCCGATCCTGATCGACGGGGTCGCGGAATCCTGGAAGCTGGAGAGCAACTCGCCCAGCAATCCCGACGCCCCGCCAGAGGCGCGCGCCTGGTATAGCGACGGGCCGTTGTTCGTCGGCGAGATCCAGGGCTATCGCGTCACCGAGAATGTGATGGTGCCGGTGAAGCGCGGCGGCAAGGGGCTGTTCTCGCTGCTCCAGCGCAAGCCGGGCGCGACCCACGCGGCTTTTGTCGATCACTGGCTCCGCGTGCATGGCGCGATGGCGAGCAAGGTGCCGGAAGTCGCGGGCCTGATCCTGAACGAGGTCGTGGCGCCGGCAAAGCGGAGCGACATCCCGCCCTTTAGCCACGCGCTTGGCGAGGTGGATGGCATTGCCCAGTCCTGGCACAAGGATCAGAGCTACCGGGGCGTAACCTCGCCC
Source organism: Sphingobium sp. HDIP04 (assembly GCF_000445085.1). Taxonomy (NCBI): domain Bacteria; kingdom Pseudomonadati; phylum Pseudomonadota; class Alphaproteobacteria; order Sphingomonadales; family Sphingobiaceae; genus Sphingobium; species Sphingobium sp. HDIP04. The sequence continues at coordinate 29,390 of NZ_ATDO01000111.1, forward strand.
GAGGCCAAGGCCTGGTACGCCGACGGCGCGGCGAGCATCGGGTTCGCGCGCGGCTATTACACCCAGGAGCATGTGGTCATCGATCCACATCCGTAATCGATAGACCCAATAACGCATTTGCGGTGGCCGAGCGGCCAAGTCTCCGAGGAAGGCGACGAAATGACCGAACAGCCGATATTCGACGCGGAAATGCTGGCGCGCGCGCGCGCGCTGGGCGCCGCCACATTGCATGAGGCGGCCGGACGCATCGGAGCCCTGCCGTCCGCGATCAAGCCCGTCGCGCCGGACATGCGAGTGGCTGGGCCCGCTTATACGGTGGTGGTGCCGATGCTCGACAATCTGTGGATTCACCGCGCCCTCTATCGCGCCGAGCCGGGCGACGTCCTGGTGGTCTCGACCAGCGGCGGGATCGAGGGCGGCTATTGGGGCGACATATTGAACGAGGCGGCGATGGCGCGCGGCCTGGCGGGGCTGGTGATCGACGGCGGCGTACGCGACACCGCCCGCCTCGCCGAAATGGGCTTGCCGGTCTTCTCGAACGGCATATGCATCCGAGGCACGATCAAGGGTTTCGATGTGCCGCCCCGGCTCCAGCAGCCGATCGCGATCGGGCAGGTGGTGATCGCGGCCGGCGATCTGATCGTCGGGGACCGCGACGGCGTGGTCGCCATCCCCGCCGCCCAGGCGGCCAACGCCGTCGCGCGCGGCCATGCGCGGGAACTCGACGAGGCCGCTAAGATTGCGCGCATCCGTGCCGGAGAGAGGACGCTCGACATCTACGGCTTCGACGAGAAGTGATGCGCAACGCCTCACCGTGCGGCGATTGACACGGTTCTAAAAAGTCAATAAGCTGCCTTATTAGCATATGAGTCACTCACTCACTGCGCGAAAAAGAAAACACATATCCGCAGGTCGCGGTAGGGATTGGAATAGCCTCGCCTCTTCAAGGATCTTGAACGGGAGCGTCCCGGTCGCGCCGAGCGCGGCGCGTGGGCCCTATTGCGAGCGCATCCGAGAATTCCTGACCGCGCCCCCGGTAAAGGGAGCTGAGGGAGGTCATGATGGCGAGAGGTGTCGAGGCTCTTCGGAGCATGCGTCCGTGGCGGCTATTGAGCACGTCCAGTCTGGTGCCGCTGGCGGCCACCGGGAGTTTGGCGCTGGCAACGGCTGCCCAAGGCCAGGGTGCTCCAGCCCAGGACGCTCCGGCGCAGGTCGCGGCTCAGCCCACCGCGAGCGATATTGTCGTCACCGGCACGCGCATCTCCGGCTTCACCGCCCCGACGCCCGTCACCGCCATCAGCCAGGCGCAGTTGCAGGAGAAGGCGGTGCACACCGTCTCCGAGCTGTTGCAGGATATCCCCCAACTGCGCATCAACCAGAATGTCGGCAAGTCGAGCGAGCCGGTCGGCGCGAGCACCGCCGATCTGCGCGGCCTCGGCCCGCAGCGCACGCTCGTGCTGCTCGACGGCCGCCGCCTGCCGCTGACCGATCCCGCGGGCACGATCGACACCAATGTCATCCCCACCGCGCTGATCAGCAATGTCGAGATCGTCACCGGCGGCGCGTCGGCGGCCTATGGGTCGGACGCAGTGGCCGGCGTCGTCAACTTCACGCTGGAGAGGAACCTGGAGGGGTTCCGCGGCGACCTGTCCTATGCGCAGACCAAATATGACGACTTCCATCGGCCGGCGGTGTCGCTCGCCTATGGGCATGGCTTCATGGACGACCGGCTGCACGTGGAGGCCGCCTTCGACTATCTACGCAATTCGGGCCAGACCAGCCAGGCGTCGCGGCCCTGGGGTTCGCATCGCACGGCGTTGCTGACCAACCCGAACTACACGGCCACCAACGGCCAGCCGCGCCTGATCATCGCCGATAATTCCACCTTTTCGCAGATGACGCCGGGGGGCGTGCTCGGCCGTACGTAGGGGCTCGCGCTCGCCAGGCTGCTCGGTTTCCCCACCGGCACCGGCGTGCAATTCGGTCCGAACGGCCAACCTGTTCCTTTCAATTACGGCACGAACGTCGGCGGCACCTACATGACCGGCGGCGACGGCGGCAGCTTCGAGGATGGCGGCAATCTGCTGCCGATCCTGAAACGCTATACCGGCTATGGCCGGATCGATTTCGACTTGACGCAGGACATCAAGCTGTTCGGCGACTATCTCCAATCCCGCACCGAGACCCGGAGCGATCTCACCGCCAATTATGACAATGGCACGCTGACGATCAACGCGGACAACGCCTATCTCCCGGCTGCCCTGAGGTCGGCGATGGCCGCCGCCAATATGAGGAGCTTCGCCCTCGGCCGCCAGCAGCTTGAGGACGGCACGGCTTTCTTCTCCACGCGCACGACGATGCGGCGCGGCGCGATCGGCGTCGAGGGCAAGTTTGGCGGCTGGAGCTGGGATGTTTCCGGCCAGATCGGCAGCACCCATTACCGGCAGGACAGCACCAACAACCGCATCCAGACGCGCTTCTTCAACGCGGTCGACGCGGTCATCAATCCCGCCACCGGCCAGCCCGTCTGCCGCGTGACGCTGCAGAATCCGGGGAGCAGCAATCCCGACATCAGCGGGTGCGTGCCGGTCAACCTGTTCGGCGCGGGGGCGATCAACCAGGCAGCTCAGGCCTATTATCTCGGGAACAGCTGGCAATCCTCCGTGCAGCGCGAGAAGGTGTTCTACCTGAACCTGAAAGGTTCGCCCTTCACGACCTGGGCCGGCGACGTCTCACTGGCGGCGGGCGCGGAATATCGCACCGAGCAGACCGTGCTCACCTCCGACCCCGACTCCGCCGCGGCGCGCTGGCGCTCGATCAACGCCCAACCCTTTTCGGGCAAGTATAACGTCAAGGAAGTCTATGGCGAGGTGGTCGTGCCGCTGGCGCGCGACATGGCCTTCGCCAAGAATCTGGAGTTGAACGGAGCGGTGCGCTACACGGATTATTCCACCAGCGGCGGCGTGGCGACGTGGAAGGTCGGTCTGAATTACGCGCCGGTCAGCGATATCCGGTTCCGCGGCACGATCTCCCGCGATATCCGCGCGCCCAATAATTATGAACTGTTCTCCCGCGGCAATCAGGTGATCAGCCAACTCGTCGACCGGCCCAGCAATGTCTCCGGACAGGTGCTGCAGGTGACGAGCGGCAATCCCGACCTGAAACCGGAGAAGGCGGACACGCGCGCCATCGGCGCCGTGTTCCAGCCGGGCTGGCTGCCGGGCTTCCGAATGTCGGTCGATTATTATTCGATCAAGATCAAGGACGCGATCTCCACCGTGTCCGGCCAGAACATCGTCGATTTCTGCTTCAACGGCCAGACCGTCTATTGCGCCAGCGTCGTGCGGGATGCCTCGGGCAGGCTCACGCGGGTGAACGTCGTGCCGTTCAATGCGCAGTCGCAGAAGACATCGGGCATCGATTTCGAGGCGATGTACCGTTTCCCGCTCAGAACCTTCGGCGAGGGCACGATGACCTTCCGGGTGCTGGCCAATTACGTGGCCGAACTGAAGACGATCGCCAATGGCGTAACCAATGACTATGTGGGCCTCGCGGGTGTCTCGCCGCCGCCGCTCGGCGTCCCCCAGTGGCGCTTCAACGCGGAGGCACGGTATCAGATCGGGCGCGCCAAGCTGGGCGTGACCTACAGTTTCATCGACGGCGGCAAATATGACACCCGCTTCAACGTCACCACGCTCGACATCGACAACAACAATATTCCCAGCCGCGGTTATGTCGACCTCGACGCGAGCTACAAGCTGACCGGGAATTTCGATATTTATGGGCGGATCGACAATCTGTTCAATGTCGCGCCGCCGATCGCGCCGAACGCCATCGTCCAGCCGCAGATCGCGAACTCGCCCTTCTACGATACGCGCGGCATGTTCTGGACATTGGGGGTCCGTGCGCGGTTCTGAGCGGGGAGCCGCCCCGCTTCCGGGAGCTAGCGCCGCCCGGACTTGTGGGCGTCGGCAATGCGCTCGAAAGCCCGGACCTGCGCGTCCGTGTCGATCAGATGATCGAGCCCCAGTTCGCGGGCGCGCTGGAGGCGGTCGCGGCCGCGCTCGACTTGCGCCCTGTCCAGCACATTGCCCATCGCCCATAATATGTCTCGCCGGGACCGCGACATCCGGCCGAGTGCCTTGAAGGTGCGGGCGCAATGATAGCGCCGGCATATCGCGGGTGCGCGCTCGTGGATCGAACAGCCGGTTTCCGTCAGATAAACGCAATGCCCGGTCGCGGGATCGCGTTTCAGCGCCGGGACGCGCTGACCCGGATAGAGATCGCTTGCGATATATTCCCAGTCGAAATCCTCCAGCACATCGCCCGCCTCGGGGTGCAGGATCACCTGCTCGTTGAAGCAGCAGAGCGTGCAGCCGTCGCACGGTATGGCGTTGGCCGCGAACCGGGGATCGGCTGGCGGCGTCGCCCTCATGCGCCCGCCGCCCTGGCGAAAGGCGCCTCGGTGGCGGAATTGACCGCCCGCCGGGTGTCCGCGCCCTCGACCGGCGCGCCGTCGATCAAGGCGAAGCCGGTCCTCATCGTCCTGCTCGGATAGGCGTGCCATAGATGGCGAAGGGACCGGGATCCTGTCCAGCCAGCGCTGGATCGGTGCGATAGCGGAGCTTGCCCGCGACCGCCCAGGAGGTCTTCCCCAGCGCCACCGCCGAGGTCGTGCCGGTGCGGCCGCCGGGGAGCGGGGAGAGGGTCACCGTGTCGCCCTTGACGGTCATGAGCGTGATCCCGCCCTGATCGCCCGCCTCGGCGAGCAGGAAGCGGCCGGGGCCGATATGGCGCAGGCCGTCCGGACGGTCGAGCTTGCGGGGCGGGATGAGTTCGACCAGCGGGCGTGCGCTCCCATCGGCGTTCGTGCCGGTGCGGAACATGCGGCCGGACGTGACGCTGGTCACGTAGAGCTGCCCGTCGTCGTCGAAGGCGATGCCGTCGGCGCCCGCCAGGCGCGGATCGGCGATCCAGACATCGGCCTTGTCCCCGCGCACGCGGATGATCGAGCCGCGCAGCGTCTCTGCGACATAGGCGGTGCCGTCGGGCGCGACCGCGAAGTCGTTGCACAGCGACCGGGAGGCGCCAGGGGTGGGAATATTCCTGACCGGCGCGCCGCTCTTGAGGTCGAACAGGCGGATCGCCGCGGCGCGGTCGCGCGCCTCGGTCGGGTCGCCGCGTCGGCCGTTGGAGCAGACATAGAGCAGGCCATGCCTGTCATCCGCGAACACGCCCAGCACCGACACGAGTCCACTGCTGTCCGGCGCGATGAAAATGGTGGCGGCCTTGTCACCGGGCCGGGCGCGCCAGATCGTCCCATTGCCCGCGCTGCCGACGATCAGCGTGCCGTCGCGCGTCGCGGTGATGCTTTCGGGGAAGACGCGCGGCTGGGGGATTGCGATTTCGGGCGGAGGCGGGGGTGAGGGCGGGGCCGCCGCCCCAAGCAGCCCCGCCGCCACCGCCAGCCCCATCCATCGCGCCCGTCGCATGCCTCGTTCCTTGTCCTCAGGCGGGGGTGAAACCCATCCGCAGATTGTCATGGCGGAAAGTCAATATCCGCGCGCTCCATGGTGTCGTCGCGGCCTCGCGCCACTGGGCGCCGGTCACCACGTCCAGGTCGCGCAGGTGATAAAAGGCCGCGTAGCTCGGCTGGCTTGTCGAAGCGCGGAAGCGCCGCGCGGCGAGCACGCCGTCCACCGCCCTGAAGCGCGGCACATGCTCGGTATCGTACCAGTCGTTGAACTCCTCCTCGTGCGCGCCGTCGATGTTCATCCAGTTCACGAGCAGGCCGCCCGCGTTCCGGGGCGCCGGCTCGTCGCCTGGCAGGATCTGGACGCCCGACCAGCGCCATGCGCCCGCCGCCCCGGCGAGGTCCGTCCTCGCCGCGCTGTCGGCCAGCAGCATGTGGCGCGGCCGACCCGGCTCCCCCGCCCGGCTGGACATGGTCCGGCCGACCCATGGCACCGGCGCCAGCGCGCCTTCGGGAAGGGACAGGCCGTCCGCCCCCGCGTCGGGCGCGCCCATCACGAAGACGAGACCGAGGCTCAAGCGAAGGCCTTGCCATAGATCCTGCGGGCATTGCCCTCGAAGATCTTGGCCTTGTCCTCGGCGGTGAGGAAGTCGATGCTCTCGATCACCGGCTTCAGATCGTCGAGGTCATGGCCCCAATGGGGATTATGGACCGATCCGGTGCCGGGCCGCTCCGTGCCGAACAGGCAATTGTCGGCGCCGACCACCTGAAAGAGCAGCTCCAGCCCTTCCCTGGAATAGAGGCAGGTGTCGAAATAGAGCTGGCGCAATTCCTGGTCGAACTCGCGGCCGCGCCGCCACGCGCCGGCCCGGAAACGCCCGATCTGATAAGGGATCGCGCCGCCGCCGTGCGAGATGACGATCTTCAGCGTCGGGAAATCCTTGAATACGTCCGACTGCAGCAGCGACATCACGGCGATGCTGCCCTCGTTGATGAACTTCAGCGTGTAGCTTTCGCGTGGGTGGCAGCAGCCGGCCGAATGGATCAACGCAGGCACGTCCAGCTCGACGAGCTTCTCATAGAGCGGGTACCAGAAGCGATCGCCCAGGCCTGGCGGGGGCAGGGCGTCGCCCTCGGTGGGATCGGGATTGAGGATGCAGCCGATGAAGCCAAGCTCCCTGACGCAGCGCTCCAGCTCCTCGACGCAGTTGGCCGGGCTCTCGGCGCGGAACTGCGGCAGGCCGGCGACGCCCTTCAGCCGATCCGGAAACATCTCGACCTGCTGGTGGATCAGGTTGTTGCAATAGCGCGCCCAGTGCAGCGGCACGCCCGCCGGTCCCAGCGAATGCATCTGGAGATAGGGGCGCGGCGACAGGAACTGGACGTCCGTGCCCACCTGGTCCATCTTGGCGAGCAGGCCGCGCGCGGTCTTCTCAGCCACCTCCGCCGCCGGCAGCTTCGCGGCCTGGGGCGGATTGTTGCGGGCGCCCGTGAGCGTCGCCATCTTCGCATAGTCGGCGTCGGTCATCACTATATGGGCGTGGGCGTCGATGATCATGTCGCTTCCTTTGCTACCGCCAGGGCGTCGAGTTGGATGAGGACCGCGCCGCGCAGCGTCGCGATCTGGGTATGGCGCGCCGGCCGGTGGGCCGGATCGGGATAATGTTCCAGCCAGGACGCGTTGATCGCCTCGCGGGCGCCGTCGTCGCGGACATGACAGGTGATCTTCACCACGTCTCCCATGTCCATGCCGGCCTCGGCCAGCACGAGCGCCAGGTTGCGGAAGCAATTGGCGGCCTGCCCGGCGACATCCTCCGGCATGACGCGCGTTTCGCTATCCCGGCCCATGATGCCGCCGGTGGCGAGGATCGGCCCGATCCGGCAGGCGAGCGGGATCGGCTGGGGATGGCCGATCGATTCGATATTGATGCTGCGTTGGCGCATGGCTTCCTCCACTCAATGCCACTCGGCGAAGCAAACGCCCGTGCCCGTGCCCGCTTCGGTGCGGTAGCAGGGCAGATATTCCGACCAGGCGAGGTCGAGATGTTCGCACGCGCCCGCCGTAGCGATCCAGTTGCGGATTTCCGAGCTGCCTGAATTGAGCTTCGCCCGATCCATGCTGGTGAGAGCGGCGACATCCTTGGCGCGGATCGCCTCGATCAGGCCGCGGTCCAACTCTTCGTCGACCACGAAATGGCTGAGGCCGCCCGAGGCGATGACGCCGACCTTGATGTCCTCCGGATAGCTCTCGACCGCCCGGCGTATCGCCTGGCCGAGCGCATAGCAACGGCGCGGCGTCGGCTGGTTGGGCGCATAATAGGTGTTGAGCGCCAGCGGCACGATCGGCAGCGGGTTGGCCTCGTCCATCAACTGACGGTGGACGAAGCCGAAGGCATGGCCCTCGCCCTCGCCGTCGCGCAGCCGGTTGGCGGTGGAGATGTCGAATTCATCATCGACCAGCCGGGCGATCATGTGGCGCGCAAGCCCGGCGTCGACCGGGAAGTCGGTCTCGCCCTCGTCCACATAATAGCCGCCGCGCGCGTTCTGCCACCATTCGAGCGGGTTGGGATTGCCCTTGTGGCGCGGGTTGTTGCGGATCGTCTCGCCATAATAGATGAGGATGCTCGGCAGATTGTCGTTGGTGTAAAGCTCGGCCTGGTCGTCGCCGATGACGATCAGCGTGTCGATGCCGGAGGCGACGATTGCCGCCCTGATCCGCTCGACCCCCCGCTTGGCGGCGCGCATGCGCTCGTCGAGCAGCGCGGGCGTGATATGGTCGCGCAGCGCCTTGTCCGCGCGTTCCAGCAGCATGGCATAGGTCGCCGGACGCCCTTCCTTGTCGAGGAACTTGCCCGGAATGTCGCGCTCCTCGAACCGCGCCCAATCGCCGTCGCGCATGTTGAGCATGGGGGTGTGCGAGGAGCCGAGACCGTGAGTAAGCCGTGCCATCATCTGTCTCCGAGGATCATGCCGTCGCCGGTGCCGGGCCATGGAACCGGCTGACGATGAAAATACAGGCGGCGGCGACCGCCGCGACCACCGCGAGCGCGGCGTAGAGCGGCAGCAGCCCGCCGCCCGCGCCAAGGACGATGCCGCCCACCAGCGGCCCCGCGACCGCCCCGAAGCGGCCGAAGCCGACCACGAAGCCCACGCCGGCCGCGCGCATCGTCGCCGGATAATAGCGCGTCGCGTTGATCATCAGGCCGCTGAACGCGCCTTGCGCGAAGAAGCTGATCACCGGCGCGATCGTCAGCATCATATAGGGATCGCCCGTGTTCAACCCGAACAGCAGGAAGGATGTCGCCGCGCCGGCGAAATAGATCGCCGTCAGCCGCGCCGCGCTGACGATCGCCGAGAAATAGCCCATCGACAGGTTGCCGAGGATCGAGAAGATGCTGGTGAACGTGCCCGCCAGCAGCGCGAGGCGCGTCGGCAGGCCTGCGTCGTCCAGCACCTTCGGCGTCCAGCTCAGATGATAGAAGCCGACGACCGAATAGCCGAGCGAGGCCACCCAGAGGAGCACGCTGCCCGCGATCATCCCCGGCCCGATCAGATCGGCGATGCGCGTCCGCGCCCGGCCCCCGCCGGTGATCGCCGGCAGCGCGTCGAGCGGCTCGACGCCCAGGCGACGGCGGACGCGGTTGACCCGCTCGAGCGCGCCGCGCGGCTGGGCGGCGAGCAGGAACTGCATCGATTCCGGCAGCCAGAGGAACACGGCGACGAGGATGACGAGATTGAACAGGCCGCCGACGATGAACAATATCTGCCAGCCATGATCGGCGACGAACCAATAGCCGATCTGGGACGCGAAGGTGACGCCGAGCGCATAGCAGAGGTGCATCACCGAAAGGAAGAAATTACCCCATTTGCGGTTCGCATATTCGATGACCAGTACGTTGAGATTGGCCATCAGCGAGCCCACGCCGATGCCGGTGAAGAAGCGCAGCGCCAAGAGTTCATGGACGCTGCCGGCCGCGGCGCTGAGCAGCATGACCACGGCGTTCAGCGCCAGCGCCGAAAGCAGGATCGTGCGCCGCCCGAACCTGTCCGCCTGCGGCGCCACCACGAACGCGCCCACCGCCATGCCGATCGCGGTTGAGGCGAACAGCACGCCCAGCATCCGCGGGTTCACTGCCCAGGCGTGGCTGATCACCGGCGCCGCCTGGACCAGGGTGGCGAAATCGAGTCCGTCGGCGATGTTGACGATGCAGCACAGGAGGACGATTGCTATCGAGAAGGCGTTCATCGGCGCCTCGGCGATCACGCTTTCTCCTTTGGACATCTGCGACATATCCGCTCCCTCTTTTGCCTTTCAGGCTGTTACCATCAAAAAGATCATAATGATAGTCTATATGATGATATAAGGTGTATCAGAGGCCCAGTTCGGCGAGAATTTCCTTGTCATGCTCGCCGAGGAGCGGCGGCGCGCGCCGGTACGCCACCGGCGCGTTCCGGAATCGCATGGGGCTGGCCAGCATGGCGAGGCGGCCCGACACCGGATGATCGAGATGCACGAGCATCTCGCGATGCCTCACTTGCGGATCGGCCAGCACGTCCGGCACGGTGTTGATCGGCGCGCAGGGCACGCCCGCCGACTCCAGCCGCGCGACCCAGCCCTTCATCGTATCCGCCGACAGGGCGGCGATCAGTTCGGGCATGAGTTGGTCGAGATTGCGGACGCGATCGCCATTGGTGAGGAAGCGTGCGTCCTCGATCAGTTCCGGCCGTCCGATCGCCTCGCAGAACTTGGCATATTGCCCGTCATTGCCGACGACGATCACGACATGGCCATCCGCGCAGGGGAAGACATCCTGCGGCTGGATGTTGGGGTGGCGGTTGCCGGCGCGCATCGGCGTCTTGCCTGAGACAAAATAATTCTGCGCCTGGTTGCAAAGCGACCCGACCGCCACGTCGAGCATGCCGATATCGATATATTCGCCTTGACCCGTCTCATCGCGGCGGGCGATGGCGGCGAGCACGGCGATCGCGGCGTACATGCCGGTCATCAGGTCGACCACCGGCACGCCCACCTTCTGCGGACCCGCGCCGGGAAAGCCGTCCGCCTCCCCGGTGACGCTCATCAGCCCGCCCATTGCCTGGATCATGAAGTCATAGGCGGCCTGGGAGGCGCGCGGACCATCCTGGCCGAAGCCGGTGATCGAGCAATAGACAATGTCGGGCTTCACCGCCTTCAGCCCTTCATAATCCAGCCCGAATTTGGCGAGGCCGCCGGTCTTGTAATTTTCCAGCACGATGTCGGAGCGGGCGGCCAACGCCTTGACCAGCGCCTGCCCCTCTGGCGTCGCGAGATCCGCGCGGATCGAGCGCTTGCCGCGGTTGCAGGCGAGGAAATAGCCGGCGTCGCCCCGGTCGCCATCAGCGCCCGGCAGGAAGGGCGGACCCCAGCCGCGCGTGTCGTCGCCGCCTTCCGGTCGCTCGACCTTGATCACGTCCGCGCCGAGATCGGCGAGGATCTGGCCGCAAAATGGACCCGCCAGGATACGGCTGAGGTCGAGCACGCGCAGATGCGAAAGGGGGCTGGCCACGAAAATCCTTCCTGTCAATCAATCCAGTGCGAGTTGGTTCGCGACCGCGCTGGGCCGCGCCTCGAAGCGGTCATGCCAGGCGGCGAGCGCGTCGCGGCCCTGGCGCCAGGCGAGAAAGGAGAAGCGCAGGTCGAGATAGGCCAGCGCCGAACCGGCAGCGATCTGCCCGAGATCGAGCGCGTCGGGCCAGCGGCTCACCTCCGCCTCCAGCGCGTCGAGCGCGACCCGCGCCTTGAGCGCATAGGCCGTGTGGAACGCGGCGCTCTGCTGCTCCTGGGGGCGGATGCGTTCTTGCCGCCAGAGCAACAGCGCGTCGAGCATGCCGTCGACCAGCGCCTGCCGGCGCAGCACCTCGAATCGCGCCCACCCCTCTTTCGGGAGAAGGACAGGCGCGGGCCGCAGGATCGTCAGATACTCGCAGATGACGGCGGAATCGTGGAGCATCGCGCCATCCTCCAGTTCGAGCATCGGAATGGTGCCGAGCGGATGGCGCTTCATATAGGCGGTGTCGGGGTTCAGCCGCTCGACGACGGTGCGCTGGCGCCGAATCCGGGCGTCGAGGCCGCATTCCGCGATCGCGATCGCCACCTTGCGGACGAAGGGTGATTTCGGACTCCAGTGCAGCAGCACGGGCCATGGCAGGCCGACCTTCGGCGCGCGCGCCGGCGCGTTTTCCGCGTCCCTCTGAGCCTCGATTCGGATCATTAAGCTATTACACTGTCCTTATGTGTGTTTGTCAAAGGCTCACGCGCCGCACTGGGAAATGCGGAACGCGCACGGTTGCTCTAATCCAATTGGCTGCTATAAACACCTAATGCTGCAAGACACAGAGAGCACAGGAGGCCCCCTCGGCGCAGATGGAACGGGGATCCCCCGTTATCTGCAGCTCAGTACATTGTTCCGGCGCATGATCGCGTCCGGGGAGTGGCAGGTCGGTTCGCAAATTCCGACGGTCGAGGAACTGGCCGCCGAATATGGCGTGGCGCGCGCCACCGTCCGCCAGGCGCTCGGCATCTTGAACGGCGAAGGCCTCATCGAACGCTATCGCGCCAAGGGCACTTTCGTTACTTATCGGCCCCAGGAGCAACTTTGGTGCGAGGTCGAGACCGACTGGTCGGGACTTTTGCGCTCGCGTTCCGGCGCGACCATCGAGCTGCTCTCGGAGGAAACCGGCCATCAGCCGCCGAACATCATCCAGAGCGATGGCGAGCGCGCGCGCAGCTATCGCCGCTTCCGCCGCCGTCATTGGCGGGAGGGCAAGCCCTTCCTGCTGGCCGACACCTATCTCGACGAGGCGCTCTGCAAGCGCATCTCGCATGAAGATCTGGTGACGAAGACGGCGCTTAGCCTGGTGGCAGACATCCGCGGCCTGAAGATCGCTGGCGCCAGCCAGACGCTGACCATCGGCGCGGCCGACGTGCTGACCGCAAAGGGGCTCCAGGTGCCGCTCAACGTGCCCGTGGCTTATGTGCATCGCACGGTGATCAGCGATAGCGGCCGGCTGGTGATGGTGTCCGACGGCACCTATCGGGGCGATGTCGTCCGGCTGGACATCAAGCTCAAATAAATAGGGAAATTCCGCGAAAACGCGCGGATATACCATGGCGGCGCAAATTATTATCGACATAGGCCATAAAGATGGCCTATGAGATTTTTACCTCGGCCGACGGACGTTGTTCGGGGCGGCTGAACAAGCAGCCATAACTGCCTACCCAGAGTGGAGAGCGTAGTGCCGCGCATTCCGTTTCCTGAATTCGCGACCATGAATCCCGCCCAGCGCGCGGTGTATGAAGCGATCGTGAGCGGCCCGCGCGGAGGGCTGGTCGGCCCGCTCCGCGCAGCGCTGCACAATCCCGAACTTGCCGACAAATGGCAGCGGTTCGGCGAATTGTTGCGCTTCCGCACCTCGCTCACCAAGCGGCATAGCGAGCTCGCCATCCTCGTGACGGCGCGTGTCTGGAACTGTTCGTTCGAGTGGTTCCAGCATGAGCCGCATGCGCTGGCGGCCGGCCTTCCCGCCGGGATCGTGAACGCGCTCCGCATGGACCAGAGGCCCGACTTCGACGATTCGGCCGACGAGGCGATCTACGAATTCACCAACCAGCTTCAGCGCGACCACTCCGTCACCGACGCGGCGCACCGCGCCGTCCAGGCGGTCTACGGGGTGACGGGCGTAGTCGAACTGACCGCGCTGATCGGCTATTATGCGTTGGTGGCAATGACGCTCAACGCGCACGCCTTCGATTTGCCCGAGGGCGCGACCGATCCTTTCGCCGGACAGGCCGGGACTGACGCCGCCGCGATTCATCCATCCACCGAATAAACCATATGCGAGGAGGCTCATGCTTAGCGAGGAGAAGAACCGCCAGTTGACCCAGGTGGGCCCTGGCACCCCCATGGGTGAATTGCTGCGCCGCTACTGGATGCCGATCGCCGCCGAGGGCGAACTGGATAAAAAGCCGGTCAAGGCCGTGCGGCTGATGGGCGAGGATCTGATCCTGTATCGCGACCTGGGCGGACAGCTCGGCCTCACCGATCGGCATTGCCCCCATCGCCGCGCCGACCTCTCCTATGGCTTCGTGGAGAAGTGCGGCATCCGCTGCAACTATCATGGCTGGCTGTTCGACGAGCAGGGCGCCTGCCTTGAGCAGCCCTATGAGGATACCGTCCTTGGCGGCGGCACCCGCGACAAGGTGTCGATCACGGCTTATCCGGTGCGCGCCCTGGGCGGGATGATCTGGGCCTATCTCGGCCCGTCGCCCGCGCCCGAGCTGCCGGAATATGAGGCGTTCAACTGGCCCAACGGCTTCCGGCAGATCATCCTCTCCGACATCCCTTGCAACTGGGCCCAGTGCCAGGAGAACTCGATCGATCCCGTGCATTTCGAGTGGATGCACTCGAACTGGAGCGTCCGGCTCAAGGGCGAGGAGGGCCCCTATGCACCTCGCCATCTCAAGATCGGCTTCGAGGAGTTCGAGCACGGTTTCCTCTACAAGCGCATCCGCGAGGATACCGACGAGGAGCATGATCTCTGGTCGGTCGGCCGCGCGATGATCTGGCCGCTGGGCATCTTCCTGGGCGACCATTTCGAATGGCGCGTGCCGGTGGACGACGAGAATACCCTGTCGGTCGCCTGGTCGTTCCAGCGCATGCCCATCGAGAGCGAGCCCTTCGTCCAGGAGCGCATCCCCTATTGGCGCGGGCCGGTGACCGACGCGGAGGGGAACTGGATCTCCAGTCATGTGATGAACCAGGATTTCATCGCCTGGGTCGGTCAGGGACGGATCGCGGATCGTACCAAGGAACGGCTTGGCCGCAGCGATCTCGGCATCGGCCTGATGCGCCGCCAGTTGTTCGCCGACATGGAGGCGGTGGCGCGGGGCGACGACCCCAAGGGCATCATCCGCGATCCGACCCTGGCGAAGAACATCCCGCTGCCGCTCGTCCACGCCGAGCGCTATCACAGCGGCATGCCGCGCGAGAAGCTGGTCGCCCATCCGGTGCTGGGGCGCCACCTCCGGGCCTATCCCTATCAATATGGCCAGCCGACCGAGGTGCTGGAATCGATCTGGCGCGCGGCTGGGGTGACGCGGGAAGATTTTGGCATCGGAACGGACGCTGAGCCGATGGAATAGGGAAGGGGTAGGGGGGGCTTTTCCATTGGCGGCTTCGAGGAAGGACGCGATGAAACTCCATTGGTCGCCCAGCGCGCCGTTCGTGCGGAAGGTGATGGTCTGCGCCCATGCGTTGGGACTGGCCGACCGGATAGAGCTGGTGCGCAGCCGGGTCGGCCCGGCCCGGCTCAATGACGATCTGATGGCGGACAATCCGCTCAACAAGATACCCACGCTCATCACCGACACCGGCGAGCGGCTCTATGATTCCCGGGTGATCTGCGAGTATCTGGACGCGCTGGCGGGCGGCGGCGCGATATTCCCTTCGGAACCCGGCGCACGCTGGCGGGCGCTCACTTGGCAGAGCCTCGCGGACGGCATGGTCGACGCGGCGATATTGCGCCGTGACGAGGAATTCCGGGGCGAGGGGCATCGCTCGCCAGCCCACCGGCTGGCCTATGCCGCGAAGATGCGGGCCGCCCTCGACCGGATGGAGGCGGACGCGCCGCTGCTCGAGCATGCGGGCCTGACGATCGGCGCGATCGCGGTCGGCGTGGCGCTCTCCTATCTCGATTTCCGTCCGCCGGGCGAGAATTGGCGCGAGGGGCGTCCGGCGCTGGCGGCGTGGGAAGCGGACTTCGCCCGACAGCCGGCGATGCTCGCCGCTCCCTTCGCGGACGAAGGCGCCGGTCCCAAGAAATTCGCCCTATACATGATGGAATAGGGGCCGGCCGGCTCAGGCGCTGAAACCGTAAAGGGCGAGGGGATTATCCACGAACACCTTGCGCCGCGCCGTCTCGTCCGGCGTCCAGGCATCGAACAGATCGATGAGGCGACCGGGGTCAGGCCGGTTCTCCATGTTTACCAGCGGCCAGTCCGTGCCCCAGAGCAGGCGGTCTCCGTTCGCGGCCATGAAGGCATCGTGAAAGGGCCGCGCGTCGGCGTAGAGCGGCGGGTTGGCGGAATGGCGGATCACGGCCAGCTTAACCCAGATGCGGCCCTCGCGCAGCGGACCGAGCACCGCGTCGAACAGCGGATCGTCCGCCGCGACCGTCGGGGCGCCGGCCGCCGCCATATGATCGAGCACCAGCGGCAAGTCGAGCGCGAGCAGCCGCGGCATCCATTCGGCATAGGTCTCGGTCTTGGCGAATAATTGCGCGTGGATGCCACATGCGCGCATCACTGGCGCGAGCCGTTCGAGATCGGCGAAACCGCTCGAACCCTTGGGGCGGCCGGCGTAGCGTTGCGAGATGAGTTCGACGAAGCGCAGCCCCGCGACCCCGCCGGCGGCGAGCGCGGCGAGACGGTCGGCGCTCGCCTCGCCGGTCGCCACGCCGATGGCGCGCCGCCGTCCCGGATCGCGCGCGACCGCATCCATGATGCAGTGATTGTCGTCGCCATAGGCGGTCGGCTGGACGATCACCGCCCGCTGAAAGCCCAAAATGTCCAGCATCGCCTGGTGATCATCGGCGGTCGCCTCCGGCGGCGTGTAGCTGCGGACCTCGCCCAGCGGGAAGCGTGCATAGGGTCCGAAGACATGGGCATGGGCGTCGCACGCGCCCGGCGGCAATGGCCTGCGCGGCGGCGTGACGATGGGAAGGTGAGTGGTCATCATGGCTCCTTGCTATAAAAAGCATTAGACTAATTCATTGATTGAATCCAGAGGCAGGGGACTGTTATAAGAACATGGCCCGGTTCTGCCGGGAGAGAGGAGATCCGTCCCATGATTGCACCGGCTGAGATTGTCGAACGGCTCGCGCGCGTCGATTGTTGCGCGCTGTCGGACGCGCTGGACCGCCTCCGAATCAAGGGCGCGGTCACCCATTTGCCGCAGCGCTCGGGCGCCGGGCGCATTGCCGGCATCGCCGTGACCTTCCGCGTCGCGCCGGGCGATCCGCCGCCGGGGCCAGCGCGCCACCTCGGCACGACCGCGATCGAGGCGTCGGATTCGCTGAGCATCATCGTGGTGGAGCAGAGGAGCGGCGTCGAGGCCGGCTGCTGGGGCGGCCTGCTGACCCGGGGCGCCATCAACCGCGGCGTGGTCGGCGTCGTCGCGGATGGGCCGGTGCGCGACATCGACGAGGCGCGCGAGCTTGGATTCCCGATCTTCACCAACAAGACCACCAGCTTCACGGCGCGCGGCCGCGTCGTCGATCAGGGGACGAACATCGATGTCTCGATCGGAGACCTGACGGTGTCGCCAGGTGACTATATCGTCGCTGACAATAGCGCGGTGATCGTGGTGAAGCCGGCGGACGTCGAGCGCGTGCTGGCGGCGGCGGAGGATATCGCCGCGCGCGAGGCGGCGATGATCAAGTCGATCGAGGCCGGCATCCCGATCAGCGAGGTGATGGGCGGCAATTACGAGCACATGCTGACGGAGCCGATGAAATGAGCGAGACGAATGACATGGCCGTCGCCCGCGCGGCACGGCTGGACACGGCGACGCTGAGCGATGCGCTCGACCGGCTCGGCATCGTCGGACAATGCCATAAGATCAAGGGGCGGGATCCGGAATTCCGCATGGCGGGGCGCGCCTTCACCCTGTTGTGCGGCCCGGCCTCGACCCCGCCCGGCACGGTCGGCGACTTCATCGACGACGTGCCGCCGGGCGCGGTGATCGTGATCGACAATGGCGGGCGCGAGGATGCGACCATCTGGGGCGACATCCTGACCGAGATCGCCCACCGTCGTGGTATCGCCGGGACCGTGATCGATGGCATCAACCGCGACGTGCATCTCTGCCGGATGCTCGGCTATCCGGTGTTCAGCAAGGATCACTGGATGCGCACCGGCAAGGATCGCGTGCAGGTCGAGCGGATGGAATGCGTCGTCAATATCGGCGGCGCGCGGGTCGCGCCGGGCGATCTGATGCGCGGCGATCCGG
The DNA here is from genome assembly GCF_000445085.1 of Sphingobium sp. HDIP04. Taxonomy (NCBI): domain Bacteria; kingdom Pseudomonadati; phylum Pseudomonadota; class Alphaproteobacteria; order Sphingomonadales; family Sphingobiaceae; genus Sphingobium; species Sphingobium sp. HDIP04. The sequence continues at coordinate 46,910 of NZ_ATDO01000111.1, forward strand.
ACGGGGTGGTGGTGATCCCGCGCGAGCATGAGGAGGCGGTGCTCGCCGCCGCCGAGGAAATCCACGCGGCCGAGGAGCATATCCGCGAGGCCTGTCGCGGCGGGATGCGACTCGACGAGGCGCGGCGCCAGTTCAAATATCACCAGCTCCAGACCCGCCAGTGAGGTGCGGATGCCGGGGCCGGGAGGGAGATCGGGCATGAAGGCGCGCGCGGCGGATCCCAACCGGACTTCGCTGTCCGATCCGGACATTCCGCTGAGGACATTTGTCTGATGCCGCGGCGCGCTTCGGTTCCGCGTAAGGCGCAATCAAGATGAGCATCACTGGAGGCATCGTCGTGCCGACCAAACGGCCTCTCCTCCCGGATTACGCGGACCGTTCCGGTTTCGCAGTGATCATTGGATTTCGACCTCGCTTCCTATCGCGTTGAGGGGCGCGCAAGCGCCTCGAGATGCACAAGCTCGGGCAGGCATATTACCTTTCGTCCGGAAGCAGATCTTGATCGCACACCGGCGCATGCGGGGATCGAGAAGACTTTTCGGCGACTGGACGATTGTCAGACAGCGATTCGGAAAGGGACGCGGATTAGGTACCATGAATGAGCCAGGAACTTCAGGCGGGACGGCGGAAGCACCGCTCCCGGCTTCTCCATTCGGCATACCGATTTATCGGATGGTGTGGACGGCCAGCCTGATCTCCAATTTCGGCGGTCTGATCCAGTCGGTCGGCGCCGCCTGGCTGATGACGTCGCTGACCAGCTCGCGGGAACTGGTGGCGCTGGTCCAGTCGTCCAACACCTTGCCGATCATGCTGCTCTCGCTCTGGTCGGGCGCGCTGGCGGACAATCTCGATCGCCGTGTGGTCATGCTCTGTGCGCAGGGGTTCATGCTGGTCGTTTCGACGGCACTGGCGTTCTGCGCCTGGTCGGGCGTGCTTACGCCCTGGCTGTTGCTCGGCTTCACCTTCCTGATCGGCTGTGGCACCGCGCTCAACGCGCCGGCCTGGCAGGCCTCTGTTGGCGACTTGGTGCCCAAGCCGCTGCTTCTCGGCGCGGTGACGTTCAATTCCATGGGCTTCAACATCGCGCGCAGCGCAGGCCCGGCGGTCGGCGGTGCGATCGTCGCGGCGGCCGGATCGGCGGCGGCGTTCCTCGTCAACGCGCTCAGCTATGTGGGATTGATCGCGGTGCTGGCGCGTTGGCGACCGGTCCGCGCTCCGCGGCTGCTTCCGCGCGAGCGGCTGGGGGACGCGATGGGGGCGGGGCTGCGCTATGTCGCCACGTCGCCCAATCTCCGGACCGTGCTGATACGCGCCCTGCTGTTCGGCTCGGCGGCCTCGGCTATTCCGTCGCTGATGCCGGTGGTGGCGCGTCAGTTGATAACGGGCGGGCCGCTCGTCTACGGCGCACTGCTCGGCGCCTTCGGCATGGGGGCTGTGGGGGGAGCTTTCATCAGCACCCGGCTGCGCCGTCGGGTAGCATCGGAGCGGCTCGTGCGCATCGCCTCGCTCGCGCTTGCCCTCGGCACGGCGACGACGGGCATGAGCGGGACGCTGGCGATCACCCTGCCCGCGCTGCTGTGCGCAGGCGGGGGCTGGGTGTTGGTGCTTTCCACCTTCAATGTCACGGTGCAGATGACGGCGCCGCGCTGGGTGGTGGCTCGCGGGCTCGCCCTTTACCAGATGGCGGCTTTCGGAGGCATGGCGGCGGGAAGCTGGTTCTTCGGCCTTCTCGCCGATCACCAGGGCGTGGAGATATCCTTGTTCATTGCGGCGGGATTTCAGGTCGCGGGCGTGCTGGCGGGACTGCGTTTGCCATTGCCTCGGGTCGAGGACCTCAACCATGATCCGCTCAGTAGTTGGAAGAGCCTCGGACCGAAGTGCTAGGCAGCGTGGCCAAATTCAAGACTCGCCAGACTAAGTGATTTGAGTGGAGAGCGGACGCCCCCCTCCCGCAAGCGTTCAAACGAGGCACGTGACTCGTTTGAAGGGGTTAGGGGGTGGGCTGGCGCAACATCCGCGTTGTTTTGCAACGGCTAAGTCAGAAGCTCGCTCCGCTCGCACCCACCCCTAGCCCCTCCCGCCTGCGGGAGGGGAATGTCTTGGTTTGGCCATTTCCCGACATTCCGAATTTGTCCACGCCGCCTAGTGGAGCCGCACGGTGGGCCAATCGTCGTCCCGATCGAATACCGCATGGTGGAGACCAGCATCGCCGAGTTTCTCGGCTTGATGAATGAACGTGTCGGACCCAGCGCCGCGACGGCGTGCGTGGGACTCTGTTGCCCGATGAGAGGGTCTTGCGCTCGAAGCGCGCAGGGCCCTTTTCGTCATTTGAGCGTGGCGAGATAGTCGATGATAGCCTTGCGCTTGGTCGGGTCCGTCACCGGGATGACCATCTTCGTGCCGGGGACCATCTTCATCGGCCCCTGCAGCCAGCGGTCGAGGCTGGCGCGGTCCCAGCGGATGCCTGACTTCTTCAAGGCCGGGCTGAAGGCATAACCCGGCACCGCTCCCGCCTTGGAGCCGACAATTCCCCGCAAGGTGGGGCCGACGCCGTTACGCCCCGCTTCGGTCGAATGACATGAACGGCAGACGGCGAAGGCCATGGGCGGCTCAGGCGGCGCGGCGAGGGCCGGCGTGGCGACCAGTGGCAATATGGCGGCGAGAACGAATGAAGCCTTGGTCATCGGGAGGTTTCTCCTTGTCCGCGCTGGATGATGTAACCGGCGAGGCGGGAAATGCGGTCGTGATGTCGCTGCGCCGGGCGACATCCCAGGGCAGGTTCAGAATGATTCCGCACTGCCATGATCCGCCTAGGACAGCGTTACGAGTGCATCGAGGACCGTCGCGCCGTGCCCTGCATCGCGGACCGACAGTGGATTAATCTCTATTTCCTCGATCCGGGGATTGCCCCGAATGATGCGTCCAAGCTGGACTACCGTATCAACCACGGCCTCCAGATCTGCGGCAGGCTCACCGCGCCAACCTCGCAAGATCGAACCGCCTTTTAGTCCGTTCAGGGCGCGAAGCACGTCCTGCCGGTCGCTATCCGGACTGAGCATCGCCACGTCATGCAGGGCTTCGATCCAAACACCTCCCAGACCGACCATCATCACCGGTCCCCAATCAGGATCGCGACGAACCGACACAACAAGTTCATGGCCCCTGGGCGCCATCGCCTCAACCAGCGCGCCGTCCAGCACGACATCGGGGCGGTGTTTGGCAATCGCCGCGGTCTGGGTCTCGAAAGCGGCGAGCACGCTGGCTTCGTCCGACAAGTTCAGGCTGACGCCGCCAAGATCGCTCTTGTGGGTCAGAACCGCGGACTGGGCCTTCAGGGCGACCGGGCCGTCGATCTCGGACGCGGCGAGTGCTGCGTCGGCGGCTGAAACGGCGAGGCGTCCGGCCGGGATCGGCAGGCCCGCTTCCCGCAGCAAGGCCTTTCCGCGGTGCTCGGGAAGAACCCCTGTCGTTGCGGGCAGATCGATGACTATGCAGTCATCGCGTGGCGCGAGGGGCCGCGTGCGTGCTGCCGACCATAGTCTCGCCACGGCCCGCAAGGCGCGTTCCGGGGACCGGAAAAAGGCAATTCCGGCTTCGCGCAATCTGCCGGCGATTTCAGGTGCGATCGGACTATTGTCACCAAGCAGCGTGTAGATCACCGGCTTGGCGGCTCCAGCAATCGACGGCAGGATTTCTTCGACGACTTTAAGTCCAAATTCCGGCGAGCCGGGCATCAGAACAAGGATCACCGAACCGACAGCAGGATCGGCCAGAAGCGCCGAGACCGCGTGGCCATAGATATCCAGTTGTTGCAGGCCCTGAGCGGTCACATCCAACGGGTTGGATATATGGGCGAAGGCAGGCAATATGCACGCCAGCCGCTCTCCGGTCTTGACCGACAGGTCCGGCAGGTCGAGCCCCAGATCCGCGCACATATCTGCGGCGAGGCCCTTGAATGCGCCGGATTCAGTCAGAATCGCCGGCCCTTGCTGCGGCAGATCGGGGGTCCGCAGGAGTAATTCGACGACGTCTGTCAACTCGTCCAGGCCGTTTACGAGGATGACGCCGGCGCTGGTGACCAGGGTCTGCATCACGGCATGGTCGGTAGCCAGTGACCCCGTGTGGGAGGCGGCGGCTTCCTGCGCCCGGATGCTCCGGCCAGGATGGATCAGGACGATCCGCTTGCCTGCGGCGAAGGCATCCCGGGCGAGCGCAAGGAAGCGCTGAGGGTCTCGAAGCTGTTCCGCGAAGATCGCGATCACGCGCGTGACGGAGTCGTCAATGATATGCGCCACGAAGTCGTTGATCGTCAGCACGGCCTCATTGCCGGTCGAAATCGTATAGGACACAGGCAAGGCGCGCGCCGTACAGGACAGACGGATGTTGCCGACCATGCCGCCGCTCTGGCCCAGAATTGCGACCGCCGGACTGTTGATGACCGCAGGCTGCTGTATGCCGAAAGAGAGAGGGGTGCCGTCGACGAAGCTCGTCAGGCCGATGCAGTTCGGCCCGACCAGCGCCAGGCCGCCCTCTCGTGCGATACGTGCGATCTCCTCCTGTTCGCGCCGCCCTTCCGGCCCCATTTCCGCAAAACCGGAGGCATAGACGACCGCGGCACCGATGCCGCGCGCGACGCACTGGGCGACGGCATCCCGCACGCCGGTGCCGGGCACGGCCAGCACGGCCAGGTCGACGCCCATGGGCAATGCAGCGATGTCGGTGACGCTGGTACGCCCCGCGATCTCGCCGCCCTGCCGGCTGACAAGGTGAATCTCACCGGAAAAGGAAAAGCGTTCGAGATTGGCGAGAACCCGTCGCCCCGTCGAGCCGGGATTGGCCGAGGCGCCAACGATGGCAATGGATCGGGGACGCAGCAGGCGCTCCAGGTTCAGGGCGCCCGCGCTTGTGCGGCCCAGGACATCATTTGTCACGCCGATAGCCTTCCAGACCCGGCTTGTATGATTTCTCGTCAAGGAACTGCGTGATGCCCTTGTTACGCCCCCCGGTCTTGTCGGCAACCCTGGTCTGCGCGCCCTTGGCGACGAGATAGTCTTCAGCCACGTCCCAAGTCATGTCCGCCACTTTCTTCAACGCAATCTTGGCGGCATTGAGGACAACCGGGTTTTTCGAGAGGAGCTCCAGCGCCAGGGCGCGTGTATGATCGCGCAGGTCCGTCAGCGGCACCGCTTCGGCGACGAGACCCATCTGCGCCGCCTTTTCTCCGGTGAAGTTGCGCCCCGTCATGATGTAGAGCGCGGCATCCTGTGGCCGCAGCCGTTCCTGCACTGCTTTGGTGACGTTCCCACCCGGAATGATGCCCCAGTTGATCTCGGACAGACCAAAGACAGCCTCATTGGCGGCGATCGCAAGGTCGCATGCCACCAGCGGAGTGAAGGCTCCGCCGAAGCACCAGCCGTTGACCATTGCGATCGTGGGCTTGCCGAAATGCTGCAGGGTACGCCATTGCCAGGCCTGAGCCGTCTGGCGGATGCGCCTGACCTGCGCGGGCGGCAGGCCATCGGTCTCGCGAAAATATTCCTTCAGATCCATCCCGGCGGAAAAGGAGTCTCCCGCACCTGTCAGGACCACCACGCCGCAGCGGGGATCGAGTTCGAGCTGCTCCAGGATCGCCAGCATCTCGCTATTCAGCGTCGGACTCATCGCATTGCGCTTTTCAGGGCGATTGAGCGTCACCCATGCGATGCCCTCATCAAACATCACGTCGACACAAGTGCGCGACAGGTCCGGTCCCTCGGTAAGATATTCGCTCATTCCCGGCCCTCCACCATCTTCATTTATCAGAAAAATATAAAAGGCTAGTTATATAGTCAATAAAGAATTCCCGTGGCATGGGAAGTTTTCCTGCATCGACAGCCCGCTCGATGGTCCGCTGAAGGGGCTGCGGCCCGGAGCGTTTTCGTCATTGCGGCCATTCCTCGCGGCGGAGATGCTATCGTCCGACCAAAACTCGTCGCCCAGAAGAGTGCGCGTGGACCCGATCATCACGAACTCCTCTCCATGACTTGCGGTACGGCCCTGGGCCAGCTACAATGGACATATATATGAGTTTTTATCTGATCCAATTGGCCGCAATCCCAGCAGCTTCGCGCATGCTGACGGCTGCGGGAACAAGGCTGGAAAACGCACATCTATAAACCTTGAAATACCCGACATGAGGTTCCGATGCCAGTGGAGACATGCCCGATCAGGAGGAACGAAATGCAGCCAGGCGGCCTTGCCCGTTACGGCCAACTCGTCGGAGGAGAGATCGTCACCGGAGAGCGTGATATGGAGGTGCTGTCGCCGGCCACCGAGGCTGCCTTCGCGATAGTTCCCGATGCAACTCGCGGGGAACTGGCGCGGGCGATAGCCGCCGCCGGCGCGGCGTTTCCGGCATGGCGGGCACTTTCGTTCGATCAGCGTCGGGCATGCCTCTTGGACTTTGCCGCAGCGATACTCCGCGATCGCGACAGGATCGCGGAAGCCCTGACAAGGGAACAGGGCAAGCCGCTGTCGCGAGCGCTGAGCGAAATCGGCAATGCAGTGCGTGCGATCGAGGATATTTGCACGATCGACATGAAATCCCAAATGTTGCGCGACACGCCGACCGAAAAGATCGAACTGGTCTATCGGCCCCTGGGTGTTGTAGCCGGCATTACCGCGTGGAACGTCCCGGTCATTCTCGCCGCGCAGAAGATCGCCCAAGCGCTCTATACGGGCAACACGATGGTGCTCAAGCCATCGCCCTACACCCCGGTGGCGACGCTGCTGCTGGGTGAAGCGTCGCTCGGCATTCTTCCTCCCGGTGTCCTGAATATCGTATCGGGTGGCAACGAACTCGGCGCCTGGCTGACCTCCGATCCAGCCATAGCCAAGATCAGCTTTACCGGCTCCGGTCCCACCGGGCGACGGGTGCTCGAGGCCTCGGCCTCCAATTTTGCGCGGGTGACGCTGGAACTGGGGGGTAATGATGCCGCCATCGTCCTGCCTGACGTGGATCTCGACAAGGTCGTGCCAGCCCTTTTTGCCGCTGCATTCAACAATGCCGGGCAGATCTGCATGGCGATAAAACGGCTGTACGTCCACGCGGATATCCACGACGAAGTAGTGCGGCGCTTCGCCCGTTTGGCTGACGAGATTCGGCTTGGCGACGGCATGCTGCCCGACAGCGAGATGGGGCCGGTTCAGAACCGCGCCCAATATGAAAAGCTCCTCGATCTTCTGGCGGATACACGTGCCATTCCGGGCGCACATATCGTCGCCGGCGGCGTGGCGCCGGAAGGCGCCGGTTACTTCATTCGGCCGACCGTGGTTACCGGACTCGTCGAAGGCTGCCGTCTGGTGGACGAGGAACCTTTCGGGCCAATCCTGCCGATCCTGCGCTTCGACGATGCCGATGATGCAGTGGAGCGCGCCAATGCGTCGCAGTTCGGTCTTAGCGGATCGGTATGGAGCGCGGATACCGCGCGCGCCGCGGCACTGGCGCGTCGCCTGGAAGTTGGCACCGCCTGGGTCAACCGCCATGGTGGCGCGGACGGCGGGATTCCCCTTGGCGGCGCCAAGGCTTCGGGAATCGGCCGCGAGCACGGCCTGCTGGGGCTGCGGAACTACATGGAACCGCAGATCGTCTCCGTCCCGCAGGTAGCGGTATCGCCATGCTGACGTTAACATTGGTCCGCGAGTGCTTCTGATCTGTCCCCCCTTGTGTGAGTGGCCCATCGATCATCATAGTCTGGGCCACTTAGGGGGAATGGAATGGCTCAGAAGCACAAGCCGGAGGAGACCATCGGCAAGCAGGGCGAAGCGGAGATCTTGCTGGCGCGGGGCTGGACGGTGGCCAGCGCCTGAGTGCGAATACGCTCAGCTGCGGCAGGTATATCGACATGACGCTCGGAGATCCGCCAGATGTCGCAGATCGGTGAGGATGCGCCCCTCATCGGGATCATCGACCATGGGTCAACGGTCATCCACCGATCTAGGGTGTGTGGGGATTCAGCCCATGGCGGGCTGCAAATAGCGGCTTTCTCCGCTTCCGGTGCTCACGTACTGAAGTACGCTGCGCGCCGGTTCTCGAAATCCACTATTTTCGCCGCGCCCTGAACTGAATCCCCACACACCCTAGGGTGTATCGACATTCAGCCCTGACGGCCTGCAAATGGTTGAAGCGAGTCACGTGCCTCGCTTCAATCCCGTGCTTCCGGTGCTCACCTACTTTGAGTAGGCTGCGCGCCGGGTCACGGAAAATCACCATTTTCGGCTCGCCCTGAACTGAATGTCGATCGGTCCTAGGACATCATCGTCGGCCCTATCACGTTCCTGATACGCCGGGGACTGCGGACGATCACGGCCATGGTTACTTTCCTCGGCGGCATTGCCAATTTCGGCGATCTGCGTGGCCAGCTCGACGCACGAGAACTGGTGCGACAGGCGCGGCTCTGCTTGGCCAAGGTGATCGATAATAGGGGCAATAAATGGGGATAAAAGGGTGGGCTAGAAAGTCGATTGAGCTTCGCCCCGGCTCACCTAAATCTCACAAAATCGCAGATTTAGGCTATTGCCGGATACAAATGGTGCGGTCGAGAAGACTCGAACTTCCACGGCCTTTCGGCCACAACGACCTCAACGTTGCGCGTCTACCAATTCCGCCACGACCGCACATTTTCCGGGAACCGGCGGGGCCGGTGCCTTGGTAGGAGGCGGCCCTTAGCAAAGGCTTTTTCCTCATGCAACAACCGATCTTCATTTGCGTTGTTTTGGGCGGAGAAAGTCGGGGAGCGAGTGAAGGATGGAGGAAGGGTCGCCCATGTCCGCGCGCTTCTGGTTGTTTTCATGTGCATGCGCAGGCGCTGCGCTGACCGGCGGTTTCGGCCTTGGCCTGTACGCCACGACGCCGCCCAGGTTGGGAACCGAAACCGTGCTGCCGCAGGCGGTCAGCCCCGACGGGGCCGATTACGACATGATGTCGGCCAATCTGGCCGGCCCGGCCGTCATCCGCTGCGACGGCTGCGGTCCGACGCTGGCCGACCGGCAGATGGCGGCGGACATGGCCGGCTGGGACGGGATGAACGATCCTGTCGTGCGCGATTATGCGGCGCAGGACGATGAAATGACGCCCGACCATGCCGAACCGCCCCCGCCGGTCCGGATGCTGCCCGCCTCCATCGAAAGATTCGCCGATGGGGAGGGCGAAGGCAGTTTCCAACCCGTCAGGATCGCGCGGGCGCCAGACAGCGGAACGTCCGCCCAGGAAGCCCCGGCGGACGCCGCCATGTCCTACTGAACCGGCCCTACTGAACCGGCCGTTTATTCGGCGGCGACCACTTCCGCCGGAGCGTCGCTCAGCGGATGGGCGAGGCGGCTGACCATCTCCTTCGGGCAGACCTGCCAGAAATAACGGCGCCAGCGGTCCCAGTCGTCCAATATGGTGTTCGACCATTTGCTGTCGGTCGCCACCGCATGCTGGGCGATCAGAGACTTCAGCTCCGCTTCCCAATGGGCGCTTTCCAGCCTTTGCCAGAGGATGCTTTCCGGATTGGCGCGGGTCGGGAAGCTGCCGTCCTCGTCCAGGATGAAGGCCATGCCGCCGGTCATGCCCGCGCCGAAATTGGCGCCGGTCCTGCCGAGGATGACAGCGGTGCCGCCGGTCATATATTCGCAGCCATTCGCGCCGCAACCCTCGACCACCACCTGCGCGCCCGAATTGCGGACGGCGAAGCGCTCCCCGGCCTGGCCCGCCGCGAACAGCTTGCCGCTGGTCGCGCCGTAGAGGACGGTGTTGCCGATGATGGTGTTGTCCTTGCTCGACAAAGGCGAGGAGACGGTGGTGCGCACCGTGATGATGCCGCCCGACAGGCCCTTGCCGACATAGTCGTTGGCGTCGCCGAAGACCTCCAGCTTGATGCCCTTGCACAGGAACGCGCCCAGCGACTGGCCCGCGCTGCCGCGCAGGCGCACGGTCAGGTGGCCATCCGCCAGCGTCGACATGCCGAAGCGTTCGGTGACGGCGGCGGACAGGCGGGTGCCCACGGCGCGATGCGTATTGCGCACCGTGTAGGTGAGCTGCATCTTCTCACCCCGTTCGAAGACGGCGCGGGCGTCCTTCATCATCTGCGCGTCCAGGCTGTCCGGGACCGGGTTGCGCCATTCGGTCAGGCTGAAACGGCGCTGGTCGTCGGGCGCGTCCACCTTGGCGAGGATGGGGTTGAGGTCGAGATCGTCCAGATGCTCGGCGCCGCGATTGACCTGCTTCAAGAGTTCGGTCCGCCCGATCACCTCGTCCAGGCTGCGATAGCCGAGGCGGGCAAGGATTTCGCGAACCTCCTCCGCGATGAAGGTCATCAGGTTGATGACCTTTTCCGGCGTGCCGGTGAACTTTTCGCGCAGCCGTTCATCCTGCACGCAGACGCCGACCGGGCAGGTGTTGCTGTGGCACTGGCGCACCATGATGCAGCCCATGGCGACGAGGCTCAGCGTGCCGATGCCGAATTCCTCCGCGCCCAGGATCGCCGCGATCACGATGTCGCGGCCGGTCTTGAGGCCGCCGTCGGTGCGCAGCTTCACGCGATGGCGCAGGCCGTTGAGGGTCAACACCTGATTGGCTTCGGAAAGGCCCATTTCCCAGGGCGTGCCCGCATATTTCACCGACGTCTGCGGCGAAGCGCCGGTGCCGCCGACATGGCCCGCGACCAGGATGACGTCTGCGTGGGCCTTCGCCACGCCCGCCGCCACCGTGCCGATGCCCGCCTGGCTGACCAGCTTCACGCAGACGCGGGCGCGGGGGTTGATCATCTTGCAGTCGTAGATGAGCTGCGCCAGATCCTCGATGGAATAGATGTCATGGTGCGGCGGCGGCGAGATCAGGGTCACGCCGGGCGTCGCATGGCGCAGCTTCGCGATGAATTCCGTCACCTTGAAGCCGGGGAGCTGGCCGCCCTCGCCGGGCTTGGCGCCCTGGGCCACCTTGATCTCGATTTCCTCGGCGGAACCCAGATATTCGGCATGGACACCGAAGCGGCCAGACGCGATCTGCTTGATCACGCTGTTCGCGTTGTCGCCATTTTCATAGGGCTTGAAGCGATTGGCATCCTCGCCGCCTTCGCCCGACACGGCCTTGGCGCCGATGCGGTTCATGGCGATGGCCAGCGTCTCATGCGCTTCGGGGCTGAGCGCGCCCAGCGACATGCCCGGCGTCACGAAGCGCTTGCGGATTTCGGTGGTCGCCTCGACCTCATCGATGGGCACGGCTTCGCGGGCGAAGTTGAATTCCAAGAGGTCGCGCAGATAGACGGGCGGCAGGTCGCGCACGCCGCGCGAGAATTGCAGATAGGTCGAATAGCTGTCCGTCGCGACCGATGTCTGCAACAGGTGCATCAGTTGCGCCGAATAGGCATGCGTCTCTCCGCCGTTGCGCTGGCGGTAGAAGCCGCCGACCGGCAGGCGCACGATGGCGCTGTCATAGGCGGTGTCGTGGCGCAGCTTCGCGCTATAGTGGAGCGACTGATAGCCTTCGCCCGAAATCTTCGCGGGCATGCCGGGGAACAGGTCGTTGACCAGGGCGCGGGACAGGCCGACCGCTTCGAAATTATAGCCGCCGCGATAGCTGCTGATGACCGCGATGCCCATTTTGGACATGATCTTCAGCAGGCCTTCGTTGATGGCGATGCGATAGCGTTCGAAGCACTGGTCGAGCGACAGGTCGCCGAACAGGCCCCGCGCATGGCGGTCGGCGATGCTGGCTTCGGCCAGATAGGCGTTCACCGTGGTCGCGCCGACGCCGATCAGCACCGCGAAATAATGGGTGTCGAGCGCTTCGGCGCAGCGCACGTTGATGGAGGCGTAGCTGCGCAGCCCCTTGCGGACGAGATGCGTATGCACCGCCGCCGCCGCCAGCACCCCGGCGATGGCGACGCGGTCGGCATTGACATGCTCGTCGGTCAGGAAGATTTCAGTGCGGCCCTCGCGCACGGCCTGCTCGGCCTCCTCGCGGATGCGGGCGATGGCGGCGCGCAACTGCTCCTGCCCGCCCTCGGCCGGGAAGGTGCAGTCGATTTCCGCGACCGCAGGACCGAAATGCCCCTTCAGCTTCGCCCATTCGGACGAGGTCAGGACCGGCGAATCCAGCACCAGCACATGGCTGTTCTGCGCGTCCTGCTCCAAGATGTTGTGGAGGTTGGAGAAGCGCGTCTTCAGGCTCATCACATAGCGTTCCCGCAACGGATCGATCGGCGGGTTGGTGACCTGGCTGAAATTCTGGCGGAAGAAATGGCTGACCGTGCGCGGCTTGTCGGAAATGACGGCCAGCGGCGTGTCGTCGCCCATGGAGCCGACGGCTTCCTTCGCATCCTCCACCATCGGGGCGAGGATCAGTTCCATATCCTCCAGTGTCATGTTGGCCGCGACCTGACGGCGGGTCAGCTCGGCCTTGTCCCATGCGGGCAGGGCGCTGGGCTGGTCGGCCAGATCGCCCACCGTCATGAAATCCTTGATCAGTTCCGAATAGGGGCGCTCGCCCGCGATCTGGTCCTTGATCTCATGATCGTCGTAGATCACGCCTTCGGCCAGGTCGACGGCAATCATCTGGCCCGGACCCATGCGGCCCTTCTTGACGATGGTGGTTTCGGGCACGACGACCATGCCGGTTTCCGAACCCACGATCAGCAGATTGTCGCCCGTCAGCGTGTAGCGCAGCGGACGCAGCGCGTTGCGGTCGACGCCCGCCACGACCCAGCGGCCGTCGGTCATCGCCAGCGCGGCGGGGCCGTCCCACGGCTCCATGACGGAGGCGAGATATTCATACATGTCGACATGGGCCTGCGGCAGTTCGGCGTCGGCCGACTGATAGGCTTCGGGGACGAGCATCAGCTTCGCCGTCGGCGCGTCGCGGCCGGAGCGGCAGATCGCCTCGAACACGGCGTCGAGCGCGGCGGTGTCGGACGCGCCCGCCGGGATCACGGGCTTGATGTCCTCCGACTGCTCGCCGAAGGCGAGGCTGGCCATCTTGATCTCGTGGCTCTTCATCCAGTTCTTGTTGCCGCGGATGGTGTTGATCTCGCCATTATGCGCCAGCGTGCGGAAGGGCTGGGCCAGCCACCATTGCGGAAAGGTGTTGGTGGAATAGCGCTGGTGGAAGATCGCGACCCGGCTCTCGAACCGCTCGTCCTGCAGGTCGGGATAGAAGACCGACAGCGATTCCGCGAGGAACAGCCCCTTGTAGATGATCGAGCGGCAGGAGAGCGAGCAGATATAGAAATCCTGGATCTGCGCGGCGATCACCTTCTTCTCGATCCGGCGGCGGATGAGGTAGAGATCCTTTTCGAATTCGGCCTGGTCGCGTTCCTCCGGCATGGGACCGGCGATCATGATCTGCTCGATTTCGGGGCGGGTGCGCTGCGCCTTCTCCCCGATGACGGAGACGTCGACGGGCACCTGGCGCCAGCCATAGATGGTGTAGCCCGCGTCGATGATCTCCGCCTCGACGATGGTGCGGCAGGTTTCCTGCGCGCTGAGATCCGTGCGCGGCAGAAAGATCATGCCGACGGCGAGGCGGTTGGGCAGCGGCTTGTGGCCGGAATCGGCGATGGCGTCGTCGAAGAAGCGCACCGGCAGGTCGACATGGATGCCCGCGCCGTCGCCGGTCTTGCCGTCTGCGTCCACCGCGCCGCGGTGCCAGACGGCCTTGAGCGCGTCGATGGCGCTGGCGACGACGCGACGGCTCGGGCGGCCGTCCGTGGCGGCGACCAGGCCGACGCCGCAAGCATCGCCCTCCATTTCCGGGTGATACATGCCCTCGGCCGCGATGCGTGCGCGCTCTTCGGGGCTGGCCATGAAACTGGTGTCGGTCATGATGACTTACCCTTGCATGTGGCCGTCCCTGTCTTTGGGTAAGGCCGCTGTCATTCCGTTGGTTGCCGGTATGGCCGGCGCTCTTGTCAGTGGGCTTTCTTGGCGTCCGCGCCGAGCAATGCGGTGAGACGCTCGCGTTCAGCCTTCGTCAAATCATTATACGTTCGCGGCTTGGGCAGCTTGGCGAGTTCCGCCGTGGAGGATTTCATGATCTCCGGCATGGCCTGCATAATTTCAGGCATGATCTTCTGCATCCGCCCGATATAATGCGGGTCGGCGGCCAGCTCCATGAAGCCCGCGCCGAACTTGGCGCCGACGGGCGTTTTCAGGAACGCACCGATCTGATCAAGCTCGGCCGCGCTGTAGCGATGGGCGAACGCTTCCGCCATGCCTTCCCGCATGTCCGGTTCATAACGTCCCATGAAACGACCCATGGCCGGCATCATGCTGTTGACGATCACGTCCATCCGCTTGCGGAAATTGGGATCGATGATCGCCATCATTTCCTCGATCGTGCCTTCACCCAGATGTTCCGCCCGTTCCGGGTCGAGGCCGCCGACCTTCAGGAACTCGCGGATCGGCATCTTGGTCATGCCGTCCATCATTGGTCCCATCATCTTCTGCATCATCGGCCCCATCATCTTTTCCATGGTGCCGTTGGGCAGGATGACGGCGGCAATCGGCTGAGCCTTGGTCAGCAGTGCCGGATCGACAGACTGGACGGCTGCCGCCTGAACCGGGGTCTGCGCCTCAGCCGCGATCGGCGTCGCCAGCAGGAGGAGGAGGGCGGCGCGCATCAGGCGGCCTGCCTTTCCCCGGCCGCCGCCTTGGCCTTCGCCTTCAGGTAGCGGTGCATATGTTCGGTCACGTCGCGGCCGTCGCGGATCGCCCAGACCACCAGCGAAGCGCCGCGCACGATGTCGCCTGCCGCGAACACGCCGTCCATGCTGGTCATCATCGTCTTGTGATCGACGCGCAGCGTGCCCCAGCGTGTGACGGACAGGTCCTCCGCGCCGAACAGCTTGGGCAGTTCCTCCGGATCGTAGCCCAGCGCCTTGATGACGAGGTCCGCTTCCAACGTGTGCTCCGTGCCGGGATCGGGTTCCGGCGCGCGGCGGCCCGATGCGTCGGGCTGGCCAAGGCGCATCTTCGTGACCTTGACACCGGTCACATGCTCCGTGCCTTCAAAGGCGATGGGCGCGGAAAGCCATACGAATTCAACGCCCTCTTCCTCGGCATTGGCGACTTCGCGCTGCGAGCCGGGCATATTGTCGCGGTCGCGGCGGTAGAGGCACTTGACCGAAGTCGCGCCCTGACGGACGGCGGTGCGGACGCAGTCCATCGCGGTGTCGCCGCCGCCGATGACGACGACCTTCTTGCCATTGGCGTGCAGCGAACCGTCCTCATGTTCCGGCACGGCGTCGCCGAAACCGGCCTTGTTGGAGGCGATGAGGAAGTCGAGCGCCTTGACCACGCCGGGCGCGCCGACGCCCGGCGCCTTGATGTCGCGGGGCTTGTAGACGCCGGTCGCGATCAGGATCGCGTCGTGGCGGCTGCGCAGTTCCTCCATGCTGGCGTCGCGGCCGACTTCGAAGCTTTCGTGGAAGACGATGCCGCCGTCCTTCAGGCGCTGGATGCGGCGCATGACCACGTCCTTCTCCAGCTTGAAGCCGGGGATGCCATAGGTCAGCAGCCCGCCCGCGCGGTCGTGTCGGTCGTAGACATGCACTTCATAGCCCGCGACGCGCAGATATTCCGCCGTGGTGAGGCCCGCCGGACCCGCGCCGATGACGCCGACCGACTGGCCGAGCGGCGCGCCGGGGACGAGCGGTTCGACCCAGCCTTCCTTCCAGGCGGTGTCGGTGATGAATTTTTCGACCGATCCGATGGTGACGGAGCCGTGGCCGGAAAATTCGATGACGCAATTGCCCTCGCACAGCCGGTCCTGCGGGCAGATGCGGCCGCAGATTTCCGGCATGGTGCTGGTCAGGTTGCTGAGTTCATAGGCTTCGCGCAGGCGGCCCTCGGCGGTGAGGCGCAGCCAGTCGGGAATATGGTTGTGCAGCGGGCAATGGGTCGAGCAATAGGGCACGCCGCATTGCGAGCAGCGCGACGCCTGTTCCTCCGCCTTGTCGAGGATGAAGCTGCGGCTGATTTCGAGGAAGTCGTCGGCGCGATCGTCGGCCGAACGCTTCTCGGGATAGGCCTGGCCCGTTCCCACGAATTTCAGCATTGGATTGTCTGCCATGGTGAGTCCCTGAAATGGATTTGCAGGGTGCCCATAGCAGAAAGACCCGCAGAGTCACGTGGATTCTGCGATTTAAGTCAGTATGATTGACCTATTTTCCGGGAAAAGCCGCCGGAATTTTGCCGGGGCTGAAATAATCTTGCGCTAAAAAGGTCCGTTTCGGCCTTACCTGAGGGAAAGCCATGCCAATGCCGCGATTCCCGCGACGATTCGATACCAGGCGAAAGGCGCGAAGCCATGGCGCGACACCAGCCCCACAAACCATCTGATCACCAGCAGCGCGACGATGAAGGAGACGATGAAGCCCAGCACGATGCTGCCCCAGCCGACCGTGGCGGAAGTCAGCTTGTCGCCGTTTTTCAGCAGTTCCAGCGTGGTTGCCCCCAACATGGTCGGGATGGCGAGGAAGAAGCTGAATTCCGCCGCCGTGCGCCGCTCCACGCCCAGGGTCAGCGCGCCCATGATGGTCGCGCCCGACCGGCTGATGCCGGGGATCATGGCGAGGCACTGGATGAAGCCGATGCCGACCACCCGGACGAAGGGAATGTCCGCAATGCCGTGGAAGCGGTTTTCCTTCACCATCCGCTCGATCCCCAGGATCGCGATGCCGCCCGCGATCAGCGCCCAGGCGACGACCCTTGGCGCGCCCAGCAATTCCTCGATATAATTGTGGAGCGCCAGGCCGATCACCGCCGCCGGGATGAAGGCGACCAGCAGGTTGCGCAGGAAGCGCCAGCTCGTCGGTTCCCGGCGCAGCAGGCCCATGCCGACCGCCCAGAAGGTCCGCCAGTAGAGCACCACCACCGCCAGGATCGCGCCCAACTGGATGACGACGTTGAACATCGCCCAGGTGGATGCGTCATAGCCCAGCAATTCGCTGGCCAGGATCAGGTGGCCGGTCGAGGATACGGGCAGGAATTCGGTCAGCCCCTCGACGATGCCGAGCAGGATGACTGTCAGATAATGCAGGTCCATTTGTGGGTCCGGTCCTTATCGGCGGGCAAAGACAAGCCCTCCCCCGGACGGGAGAGGGCGGAAGGAAAACTCATTGTGCAGGCGCGAAGGGGCGAGGCAAGCCGTCGCCGCACGGCCGGTCGCGCTCCGTTGCCGGTCCAGCCTGTCAGGCCTGGACCCGCCCGGCGAAGCGGCCATGCCTGCGATAGCGGACCAGCCATTTTTCCGCGACCGCGGGCATCGGCGTGGGCGCGACGCCAAGGTCCGCCAGACCTTTCGCGCCGGGGGCGACGACATTGTCCCTGCCCAGCATGGCCAACTGGTCCCGCGTGATCGGCCCGCCCGGCAGCAGGGCGATCAGCGAAGCGATGGAGGCGGGAACCGGGCACAGGCTGCGTTCCCGGCCGATGGCCTTGGCGATCCAGGCGTTGAGTTCCAGCATCGAATAGGTTTGCGGCCCGCCCAGTTCATAGGTCTTGCCGCCGTGCAGGCCCGGATTTTCGGCCGCGTTGGCGATGGCCTGCGCCACGTCGGCGACATAGACGGGCTGGAATCTGGTGGTCGCGCCGATCACCGGCACCACCGGGGTGAGGCGGATGATTTCGGCGAAGCGGTTGAGGAACTGGTCCTCCGGTCCGAAGACGATCGACGGGCGGATAATGGTGGCGTTGGGGAAGGCGGCCTTGACCGCTTCCTCGCCCGCCGCCTTCGACCGGCCATAGGCGGACGGGCTTTGCGCGTCGGCCCCGATGGCGGAGATATGGACCAGCGCCTTGAGGCCCGCTTCCGCCGCCGCCTTCGCGACATTGGCCGCGCCGCCATGGTGCGACCCTTCGAAATCGCCGGAGAGCACGCCGACCAGATTGATGACGATGTCGCTGCCCGCGACGGCGCGGGCGACGCTTTCGGGCTTGCGGATGTCGGCCGCGACGAACTGCGTCTGGCCGAGCGCGCCCAGCGGCTTCACGCGCAGGGCGGTCGCCAGGTCGCGCTGCGCCACGCGCACGCGCGCGCCGCACGCCATCAGCGCCTGGGCGACGTGCCGCCCCAGAAAGCCGCCGCCGCCGAACACCGTAACCAGACTGTCCTTCATCACGCGTCCCATGCCTATCCGTTCAAAGGGAATGACTCTTGGGCTGTATCGACATTCAGCCCTGACGGCCTGCAAATTGCGCTTTTCCGTGCTTCCGGTGCTCACCTACTTTGAGTAGGCTGCGCGCCGGGCCACGGAAAATCACCATTTTCGGCTCGCCATCTTCTGAATGTCGATACAGCCTAGGCGTTCCCTTGCAACAGCCGCCGCCCGCTGACAACCGCTTTACCCGATCCAGCCCCGCAAATCAGCAATCATCCACAGGCCGAGGGCCAGGAACAGCAGGGCCGCCCCGACCTGGAGCGCGCGCATCGGCACCTTCTTCGCCAGCGCGCCGCCGAACAGCACGGCAGGCACATTGGCGATCATCATGCCGAGGGTCGTGCCCGCAGTGACGGCGAGGATATTGTCGAAGCGGGCGCCCAGCATCACGGTCGCCACCTGCGTCTTGTCGCCCATCTCCACCAGGAAGAAGGCGATCAGGGTGGTCATGAACACGCCCGCCCTCGACGGCGCCTTGAGCGGTTCGTCCTCGTCGAACTTGTCGGGGATCAGCGTCCAGACGGCCATGGCGATGAAGCTGGCGGCGACGGCGTAGCGGAACCAGGGCTGGGTCAGCGCGCCCGCGACCGAATGGCCGACAAGCGCGGCGAGGAAATGGTTGGCGAGCGTCGCGGCCAATATGCCGAGGATGATCGGCGCCGGCTTGCGGAAGCGGGTGGCGAGCAGCATCGCCAGCAATTGCGTCTTGTCCCCCATTTCCGCGAGCGCGACAAGGGCGGTGGAGGTGAAAAATGCTTCCATCGGGGTCTGTCCGGGCCGGGCGAAGGTGAAGACGCAATGCCACCATCCCCTCCCGCCCGGCCGGACGGAGAAGATGATGCCATTGGTCTCGCCCGATGCGGATAGGACGTCGAACCGCCCCTCGCATCCCGCCCGCCATGGCCTCTCGGCCAAATATGTTGACGAACGGCCCGTTCCGTCAGGAACGGCTGGCTACTCCCCAGATGACGCAGCGGCCTTTAGGATAATCGGGCGGGCGGGGCAAGGCCTGTCGGACGTCTTGCCCCGCATCGCCATGTCAGGCTGCGGCGGCGATCCCGCCGACGCCCAGTTCGGCCAGCGCGAACTTGCGGATATGCTCGCCCAGGTCCTCGCGACCCAGCGCCAGGGCAAGGTTCGCCTCGATATAGCCCGCCTTCGATCCGCAGTCGAAACGCCGCCCGTCGAAGGTCACGCCATGGAAGGGCCGGGTGCCGATCATCGACGCCATGGCGTCGGTGAGCTGGATCTCGCCGCCCGCGCCCTTTTCCTGGGTCTCCAGGATCTTCATCACTTCGGGCTGGAGGATGTAGCGGCCCGGCAGGATCAGGTTGGATGGCGCCGTGCCCGGCGCGGGCTTTTCCACCAGCCCCCTCACCTCGGTGAGAGCGCCGTCGCGCCGGCCCGGATCGATCACGCCATAGCTCGGCGTGTCGGCCATCGGCACTTCCAGCGCGCAGACCAGATTGCCGCCGACCTTGTCATAGGCCTCGACCATCTGCTTCAGGCATCCCCGGCCCGGCGCGCCCTTCATGAATTCGTCGGGCAGCAGGATGGCGAAGGGTTCGTCCCCCACAATGTCCCGCGCGCACCATATGGCATGGCCCAGGCCCAGCGGCTCCTGCTGGCGCAGGAACACCGCATTGCCCGGCAACAGCCGCGTGCCGTCCAGCGCGGACAGATCCTTGCCCCGCTCGCGCTGCGTCGCCTCGGCCTCATAGGCCATGTCGAAATAATCCTCGATCGCGCCCTTGCCGCGGCCGGTGACGAAGATCATCTGCTCGATCCCCGCCTCCCGCGCTTCGTCGACCGCATATTGGATCAGCGGACGGTCCACCACCGGCAGCAGTTCCTTGGGCACCGACTTGGTCGCCGGCAGAAAGCGCGTGCCGAGACCCGCGACAGGGAAAACGGCTTTGCGAATCGGTTTGTAGGACATGAGGCTCCTGTTTCTTGGCTCGCGCGCAGAGAGAGTTGTCCCCTGCCGCATAAAGATCAAGCGTGGAAGATCACTTAACCCGTTCAGACAGCCAGCAGGCGCTGCGCTACCCTTTCGAGGGAAGCAATTTCCGCTTCGAGTTGCTCAAGCGAGACATGCGTCTGATTGTTCCGCGCATCGCGGCATGTGAAGCCGCCGGGCGCGGGCTGCTGAAAGCCGCCGATGATGAGCGACCGGAATCGGTCGATCCTCTGCATGTCGCGCTCTATATCCGCTATTTCCATCAGCGCGCCGGCATTGCGCCGGTCGCGCATCGACACCATGGTCCGCAATTCGGTCATCAGCTTCGTCATGCCCGGACGCGTTCGGGCGCCCACGGTCCGCACATCCCCCATGGCCTCCCGCATCATCGCGACCTTCGCCTCCAGGCTCTGTTCCAGCATCGTCCAGGCGCAGACCAGGCGACCCACCGCACATAGCAGCGCCGCATCCTCTGGCGCATAATCCGACACTGACCTTGGAATGACCTCAGCAACCACGTTCACTTCGTCCGCGCCCCGTTATCCTTCACGCTTTCCGCTCGAAGGGGAAACTGCCCGTTTTGCAGCGCGGAAGGCTAGGGGGGCGGGCGGGACCGCCCGCAGCAGCGGCACAGGCCATCGCCAACTGTGCCCAAACAGCGACGAGCCGTTGACCGTCCTCGGCGGCCGGATCAGAAATCGATAGCGATTCCCTTGCGTTCCCAGTCGCCATAGCGAACCGGGCTCAATTCCTCGTCATGGCGGGAAGGACTGTCGATCGGGTCGGGCTGCGGCACCGGCGGGCTCTTGGAAAGATGCGCGGGCGGCTTCACATGCGCGGGGCGCTTGCCGTTGAAGGTTCCCATCGATCCATCCTTTCGATTGCGGGGGCGACATCGCCACCCCATATTCGGGCCTGGACCGCTATCTGGGCCGTAGAGGAGATTTTCGCAAGTGAATGGGATGAAGACGGCGATGCTGTTGTCGGCGCTGACCGCGCTGTTCATGGCATTGGGCTATACGCTGGGCGGCAGCGGCGGCGCGGCGATCGCGTTGCTGGTCGCGGCGGGCATGAACCTGTTTACCTTCTGGAACGCCGACCGGATCGTGCTGTCGATGCACAATGCGCGGGAGGTGGATGCCCAGAGCGCGCCCGAATTCTATGCCCTCGTCGCGGAGCTTGCCCGGCGCGCCGGCCTTCCCATGCCCCGCGTCTACCTGATCGACCAGCCGCATCCCAATGCCTTCGCGACCGGCCGCGACCCGGACCATGCCGCCGTCGCGGCCACCACCGGCCTGCTGTCGATGCTGAGCCGCGACGAAGTGGCGGGCGTCATGGCGCATGAGCTGGGCCATGTGCGCAATCGCGACACGCTGATCATGACGATGGTGGCGACCATTGCGGGCGCGATCTCCATGCTCGCCAATTTCGGCCTGTTCTTTCGCGGCGGCAATCAGGAAAACGGCCACGGCAATATCGCCGCGACCCTGCTGGCGGTGATCGTCGCGCCCTTCGCGGCCATGATCGTGCAGATGGCGATCAGCCGCACCCGCGAATATGGCGCCGACCGGGCCGGCGCGGAGATCAGCGGCAATCCCCGCGCCCTCGCCTCCGCCCTCGCCAAGATTTCCGGCCGGGCGGAAACGATCCCCAATCCGGTGGCGGAGCGCAATCCAGCCGCCGCGCAGCTCTATATCGTTCCGGTGCATGTGAGCGAGCTTTTCTCCACCCATCCGGCAACGGAAAAGCGCATCGCCGCGCTGGAGGAGATGGCGGGCGGCGCGCCCCTGCCGCGGCGCGCATCCGCCCTGTCCCCGGCCGCGTCCTCCGCCGCGCCCAAGGGCCGCAAATCGAGCGCGCTCGATCCGCTACGCCGGGATTAGCAGCCGTCGGCAAGGGGCAGGGCAGGCGCCTTAGGCGGACTGTCGATGCACCCTAGGCTCTGTCTGCATTCACCGTATCCATATCATGGCGCATGCGAGATGGACGAAGCCCATGAAGGCAGAGAGGGTTTTCTCGCAGCGCAGGGCGATCCTTCGGAAGCGCTTGAGTTTGTTGAAGAAGCATTCGACCTGATGGCGCTCCTTGTAGAGCCTCCAGTCGATGGCAGGGGCGATAGCGCGGCTGGGATTGGCCTTGATCTGCGCGATTGCGCCAAGGTCATCGGCAATGAAGGCGCGTAGCGGATCGGCATCGTAGGCAGCATCGGCGATGACGTGGCCGACGCCTTCCAGCCCGGACAGAAGCGTCTGGGCCTGCGGGCAATCGCCATATTGCCCTGGTGTCGGACATATCCGAAGCGGCAGACCGATCGCATCGACGGCGGCGTGCAACTTGGTCGTCAGGCCGCCGCGCGAACGACCGATGGCGGCACTTTCAGCCCCCCTTTTGCGCCGCTTGCATCGGCGTGGACCTTCGAGATCGTGCTGTCGATCATCACATATTCGAAGTCCGGCGTGTCGGCCATGGCATGGAAAAGCCCCTCCCATACCCCGTTGCGTGACCACCGGCGGAAGCGCGCATGAACCGCCGTCCATTTGCCGAATATATCCGGTAGATCGCGCCAATGCGCCGCGTTCCCCGCCATCCACAGGATCGCATCGACAAACAGTCGATTATCAACGCCGCTCCGTCCAGGCGTCCCGGCACGACCCGGAAGATACCCCTCGATCCGGTTCCATTGCTCATCCGTCAGCACCCGTCTGCTCAAAGATCGTCTCCTTCAACGACCTTGAATCAGAACTCTCATAAAATGGGAATCCCATGAATGCAGACAGAGCCTAAGGCTTGTTGAGATTCAGGATTCCCCTTTAGGCTTTGATCTGATTCAAGCTCCTTGAAGGAGTTTGTGATGGAAGCTGAACGACTTGTCCTTCGGGACGATCAGTGGGCAAAGATGGCGCCATATTGTCTTGGCAAGGCAAGCGATCCGGGTCGGAGCGGCCACGACAATCGGCTATTTCTGGAGGCGGTGTTGTGGATTGCGCGCACGGGCAGTCCATGGCGTGATCTTCCGGCTGCATTCGGGAAGTGGAACACGATCTTCAAGCGCTATCGGGATTGGGTGAAAGCCGATGTTTTCCAACGGCTTTTCGACGCCGCGTCGGATGATCCAGACATGGAGTTTGCAATGGTCGATGGCACGATCGTCAAGGTCCACCGCCACGGCCAGGGCGCAAAAGGGGGACTCAAAGCCAGGCCATAGGGCGGTCGAAGGGCGGCATGACCACCAAGATCGTCGCACTCACGGATGCCTTGGGCAATCTCGTTCGCTTCGTGCTGCTACCGGGTCAGCGCTGCGACATCATAGGTGTCCCGCCCCTCATCGAGAACCTCGCCTTCGCTGGCTTCATGGCCGACAAGGCGTTCGACACCAACGCCATCATTGCTGAACTCGACGCGCGGGGCGCAAGGGTCGTGATCTCACAGCATCCCGGACGGGCCAGCAAGCGCCGGATCGACGCAGAACTCTACAAATGGCGTCACCTCATCGAGAACTTCTTCTGCAAACTCAAGGAGTTCAAACGAATCGCCATGCGTTCCGACAAGACCGATCAGAGCTTCTCAGCCATGATCTATCTCGCCAGTGCCGTCATCAACTCTCGATGAATCTCAACAAGCCTTAGGGTGTGTGGGGATTCAGCCCATGGCGGGCTGCAAATAGCGGCTTTCTCCGCTTCCGGTGCTCACGTACTGAAGTACGCTGCGCGCCGGTTCTCGAAATCCACTATTTTCGCCGCGCCCTGAACTGAATCCCCACACACCCTAGCTCACCTTCTTCAGCAACCATCCCACGGTGGAGCCGCCCGGCAGGGCTTCGCTGATGACCGCCAACTGCCTAGTGCCATGGGGGCGGCCCTCGGCATCCACCCACAGGCTTTCCTCTATCGCCAGCTTCCCCGCATTGGCGCGGAATTGCCAGGTCGCGCCCGTGTCGAGGCGCAGCAGCGCGCCCATGCCGTCGGCAGTGGGCGTGGGCTCCACGCCGGGGGCAAGGTGGAAACGGAGCTGGACGGGCAGCTTCACCGGCCTGCGGCGTCGCGCCGCGGGAGTCAGCATGTCCTCGCCGCGGATTTCCTTGCCGTCGCCGCTCATCAGCAGCAGGCGGCGATGGACATAGCCCATGCGCCGCACATAGCCGTCATGGCTGAGGTCGAAACGGCTGCCGCTTTCCGTTTCCTGCCGGTTGATCTCCACCTCGGTCACGCCCTTGCCCAGCGTGCCGTCGGGCAGCAGCGCGGTGGAATTGCTGTCGTCCAGCACCAGCGTGCTGTGCGCCGCAGTGGTGCGCAGTCCCTGCGCCAGATCGCGGGGCATCCACGCGCCCTCCAGCGCGGCGCCGCCGCAATTGACGATCAGCCGTTGCTGCCCGTCGCTGATCTCTATCGCTCCGGTGGAGGCGCAACCCGCATCGGCCAGTTGGGCGACGGGCGGCGGCGCGGCGTCCACCTGCACCACCGTGCTGCCGGCGGCCAGCCGCTGATAACCCCAGCCAGTGGCCTGGCGCAGCGGGCGGGCGCGGACGCGGCTGGCGCGGACGACGGCCTCTATGGTCGCGGGATCGACGGCGCCCGCGCCCTGCCAGTTGCCCAGCCCGCCGTCGCCATGGGTCAGGCCCAGCAAAGCCGGAACCGCCCTTCCCAGGGCCTCCGTCAGGAAAGGGGGCGTCTGTTCGCGCCGCACCTCATAGACGGCGGCGACCATGGTCAGCAGCATGATCGCTTCCAACTGGTCCAGCGGCGAGCGCGAGATGATGCCGCCGTCGCCATGAAGGCCGCTGTCGAGCGCGCGCTTGAGGCCGGCTTCACCGAACAGCTTGCGCGCCGCGCCGCCGGGCAGCAGCATCGACGCCGCGACGATCCCGCCCCAGGCGACCAGGCGCGGCAGGCCGACCGGCGCCTTGTCCGCGCCGCGGTCCAGATGGCGAGCGGTGCGGGCGATGCAGTTCAGCACCAGAGAGCGATAGACGAGGTCGCTCGACGAGAGGATCAGCGGCGCATGGGCAGACCAGAACAGCAGGCGCCAGCCCGCATTGTCGGCGCGCCATGCCGGTTCGCTGGGCGTGTCGGCATGGGCGGCGAGCCATTTGCGCATCACCCCTTCGGCGATCGGCGCGGCCTGTTCGCGGGTCGCCACGGTCGCCAGGTCGCGCAGCCAGTGGAAGCCGTGCAGATAATCGGCGAAGCCCGCCGTCACGCCCGGATTGGCGAAGTCCAATTTGTCGAGGGGCAGTTTCAGGCCCCGGAACAGGAAATAGCCGGCGCGGATCGCCTGGCCCGCATGGGCGTTGCCGGGAATCTCGTCATCGGGCACGGCGAGCAGCTTGAGCGGATATTTGCCCTTCAGCCGCCGGCCGTGGATCGGCGTCTTCCAGCTCAGCAGGTAGAAGCGATTGGCGATGCGCTGCGCCAGCGAAAGCCCCTTGTCATCCGCGATGCGGATGAGCCGCTTGCCCTGTTCGATCCCGTCCTCCGGGCCGGGTCCGGCCTCCTCGGGGGCGGAATGGGGGGGGAGGCGGCGGCGGTCGCTCACCCGCCGCGCAGCGTCCGAATATTGTCGGCATAGGCGGACGCGCCGCCCCGGAAGGTCGCGGTGCCCGCCACCAGCACGTCCGCGCCCGCCTCGATGGCGAGCGGCGCGGTCGTGAAGTCGATGCCGCCGTCGACCTGCAGGCGGATGTCGCGGCCTGACTTCTCGATCATCTTGCGGATCGCCTCGATCTTGCGAAGCTGGTTGGCGATGAAGCTCTGCCCGCCGAAGCCGGGGTTGACGCTCATCACCAGGATCAGGTCGACATCGTCGATCAGGTAATCCAGCATCTTCGCCGGCGTGCCGGGATTGAGCACCACGCCCGCCTGCACGCCCAGCGACTTGATGTGCTGGATGGAGCGGTGGATATGGGGCCCGGCTTCGGGATGGACGGTCAATATGTCCGCGCCCGCCTCCGCAAAGGCGTTCAGATACTGGTCCACCGGGGAGATCATCAGGTGGACGTCGAACGGCTTTTTCGTGTGCGGGCGCAGCGCCTTCACCACGCCGGGGCCGATGGTGATGTTGGGCACGAAATGGCCGTCCATCACGTCGATATGGATCCAGTCGGCGCCGGCTTCGTCGATGGCGCGGACCTCCTCGCCCAGGCGGGCGAAATCGGCGGACAGGATGGATGGCGAGATCAGGATCGGGCTGGTCATTTGACCATCGGCCTTAGCCTTGGCTGATGGTCAGGGCAACGCCCGATTAACGCTATCCACAGGCTTTTGGCCAGGGCTGTCGGCGGGCGGACTGGCCCTGTCCGTCAGGACAGGATGAACAGGGTAGGATCAAGGCGCGTCGACGGCCTGGAACCCTTGGGCAGGAACTGCTTGACGCCGTGCAGCGCAACCACCTGATTTCGCTGGATGACGGGCGCGGCTATCAGGCGCATGGCGCATTCGCCGCCGTCCGCCGGGCGGATGTCGACATCCACCGTGAAGCCGCGCCTGTGGCGGATCGCATAGGCGCGCAACCGCTCCATCGCGGCGCAGCTGTCGGGCGCGTAGAGCGACACGGCGAGCGGGCGGGGAACCGCCGTCCCGCGCTCCAGCCCGAAAATGTCATAGACCCCGTCCGTCCAGTTCAGGCTGTCGTCGCCCAGATCGCAATGCCACAGGCCCAGGCCGCGTTCCGCCAGCGCCCCGTCGTCGCGGGCGATCCGGTCGTCCAGCATCACCGGCGCCAGATGGTCGCGCAGCGCATAGAGCGGCCAGCTATGATTCAGGGGAAGGGGCTCGGTCGGGCGCAAGACAGGTCTTTCTGAATGCCGGATCGCACCATAGGGTTGCTTGGTCAAGGCTTGGTGGATCGTATCAGCCTTGCAACGAAAAAGCCATCCGTGCCGCCCTGCGCGGCAAGGCTGTCGGGCAGGGTGCGGACCCAGCCTTGCGCCGTGGGCGCGATGCCGTCGGGCAGCTCGGCTGGCATGGCGGGCAGCGGGCCGAAATCCGGCCGGGCGTCCAGGAACCGGGCGACCTGATCCTCGCCCTCCGCCTGTTCGAGGGAACAGGTGGCGTAGACCAGCGTCCCGCCGGGCTTCAGCCATGCCGCGGCGCGGGCCAGCAGTTCGGCCTGGAGCTCGGCCATCTCCGCGATCTGGCGCGGGCCGATGCGGTGGAGCACGTCGGGATGGCGGCGGTAGATGCCGGTCGCGGTGCAGGGCGCGTCCAGCAGGACGGCGTCGGCCGGAGCTTCGGGTCGCCATGCGCGCAGGTCGTCCTGCACGATGGCGGCGGAAAGGCCGGTGCGGGCCAGGTTTTCGCTCAGTCGTTCGAGGCGCTTCTTCGACTGGTCGACCGCCGTCACGCGCCAGCCGGCGGCGGCAAGCTGCATCGTCTTGCCGCCGGGCGCGGCGCAGAGGTCAAGGACACAGCGCCCCTCTCCCGCACCCAGCAGGCGCGCGGGGGTGGAGGCGGCCAGATCCTGCACCCACCAGGCGCCTTCGCCGAAGCCGGGAAGGTCCGGGATGACGGCGCCTTCGGGCAGGCGGACATGGCCGGGGGCAAGGCTCCGGCCGTTGAGCGCCTCGGCCCAATGCGCAGTCCGGGCGGGATCGCGCAGGCTGACGTCGACCGGCGGACGCTGGGCATAGGCGTGCGCGGCGGCCTGCGGCATGGCGTCGCCCCATTGCGCGGCCCATCGGCCGGCGGTCTCCGGCGGCAGGGCGGGGGGTGAGGGCAGCGTCGGATCGGCGCGGGTCAGCGTGCCGAAGACGCCATGCACCAGCTTGCGGGGGCCGCCATCGACCAGCGGCAGCGCTGTCGCGATGGCGGCGTGCGGCGCGGTGCCCAGCGCCAGCACCTGGATCAGGGCGATGCGCAGGACCATCCGCGCCTTCGCGTCGTACGGCAGCGGCTGGCGCGTGGCGCCGTCGATCAGCGCGTCGAGATCGGGGAGGTGGCGCAGCGTCTCTGCCGCGATGGCATGGACCAGCGCTCTGTCGGCGGGAGCAAGCCCCTGCGCCGCGCCATGCAGCGCGAGTTCGAGCGGATCGCCGCGCCGGAGCACGGCGTCGAGCAGGCGCAGCGCCGCGCGACGGGTGGGGAGGCCGGGGACGTCCTGGGGGCGGGATGGGCGGGGCATGGAAAGCGCCTAGGGCAAAATGCGCGGGAAAGTAAGTTGTGTTCGGGGGCGGCCCGCGCCTTTGCAGGTCGCGGCCGGATCAACCCGCGCCCACCAGCGGCACGATGTCCACGGGGCGGCCATTGCGCCGCAACTCGACCGTGATGCTGGGTCGCCCCGGCCCGGCATTGCCCAGGGGATCACCCTGCCGCACCACGTCCCCCACGGCGGCGTTGAGGCGCAGCAGCCCGGTGATCAGCGTCGTCCAGCCGCCGCCATGGTCGATGATGACGATCTGCCCATAGCCGCGATAAGGCCCGGCAAAGACGATGCGCCCCGCGGTCGGCGCCACCGCCAGGGCATCCGGGCGCGTGGCGATGGTCAGGCCCCGTGACCGGACGCCGCCTTCCGACACTTCGCCCATGCCCGTCACCAACTGGCCGACGACCGGCAGGCGATAGGGCGGCGGCGCGCCCAGGCTGCGCGGACGGGCCGGCGCCGGGGCGCGCGCCTGGTCGGGCCGCGCAGGGCGCGGCACGGGACCGGGCAGGGCGGCCAGCCGATCGCGCAGGTCGCCCGCCTCCTCCAGCCTGTCCATCAGGTCGACGATGTCGCGCGCCCGCTCCCCAAGGGCGAGGGCGCGGTCGCTTTCCAGATCGGCATTGGCCCTGTAATCCTGCGCCGCGAGCCGCTTTTGCGCTTCCAGCCTTTGCAGGGCGGCCTGCCGCTGCTTCAGGTCCAGCTGGCTTTGGGCGAGCGAATCCGCCGCCTGCTCGGCCGTGGCGCGCAGGGCGCGGCTGCGCTCGAGTTCCGCGCGCAGCCCGGCGGTCCGCTCCCGGATGACCGGCAGCACCTGTCCCAGCACGGCGCGCATATGGATGGCGTCGTCGATCGATCCCGGCTTGACCAGCGCCAGCGCCAGCGGCCGCTGCGCCATCATCTGCAAGGCCGCGGTCAGGCGGACGACAGGCTCCTGCCTGGCGGCCAGACGGGCGGCCTGCGCGCGCTGGAGCCGGGCGACGATGGCGATGCGGGCCTGCGCGGCCTGTATGTCCGCCTCCGCCTGCTGGATGC
>NZ_ATDO01000112.1:0-73045 GCF_000445085.1 Sphingobium sp. HDIP04
ATATCCTGACAGTCCAGCCCTAATGTGACTTCTACCGCAAATTTTCGGGGCGCTTATCATGCGGCGATCTCCTCAGGCTGGGGCTGCTGGGCGTGCATCCAATCGGCGGCCGCCTGCGCCTTGCTGGCGGCGGTGAAGATGGCGCGAGGGTCGTCTTTGAGTGCGCGCAACCACGATGCTACGTAGGCGGCATGATCGGCCCGCGGATGGTGAGCGATCCTGAGGTCGGCGAGTACGAACGATGCGGTCAGTTCAGCGCAAATTTCCTCGATCGCCAAGCTGTCGCGCTTGAAACGTTCGGCAAAGTTGCGGTCGAGCCGGTGCTTTGCCCCTGTGGCGTGGGCCGCCTCATGCAAAAGCGTGCCCATCTGTGCTGATGCATCCCGAAACGAGGCAAAGGTCGGCATGAAGATGTGATCGAGGTCGATCCGGTAGTGCGCATCGTAGGCGCCCTCGGTGATCGGGATCTTGAGGGCCGCGACGAAAGCTTCGGCGTGCCCGAACCGCTCGCCCTCGGGTAGAACTGCGACAGGTGGGGGTTCATAGCCCTCGACCTGGGCGAGGTTGAACACGGTGAAGGCCCGCGCGAACATGCGGCCGGGTCCGGCTTCGCCATCGTCATGATCATCATCGGCGCGCGATGCGGCCTGTTTCCAGAACACAACCGTCGTTCCGCGTTCACCTTTGCGGACCTGTGCGCCAAGCGATGCCCACTGGCGATAGGTCCCCCAAAGACCGCTGGAATAGGCAGCCGCTTCGGCTGCGATCCAGAGCGCGAGCACGTTGACGCCGCGATAGCGGCGGCGAGAGGTGACGTTCTGCGGCCTGGTGGTGGCAGCGCCATCATGGTGCCAGGGCATGCGCCAATCGCCGGCCCCGGCTTCGATGGCAGATACAATCTCGGTGGTGATGCGCGAATAAACGTCGGCTCGCGGCGTCGCAGGGTAGGATCGGGACATGGCAGGTCTCCACGACGGGCGGAGGGAAACTGTCTTCCGCTCCTTCAATCCGTCACCCGCAAACCCGCCTCCTCTTCCTCTCCCGCCATACCGTTATGCGGTGTGGCGGTACCCGGTGCGATCTGTTCAAGAACACGCTGGATTCTGGCCACCTCGGCCTGAAGCGTCACCCGCTGCGGCTCTGGAAGCCGCTTCTCGCGCAACAACAACCGTGCCTCATCAGCACCGCGCTGCCATGCCGGGCGATGCCGTTCGGCGATGCAGGCATTGGGGCAGCGGACCGGTTCGCACATGGAGATCATTGGCCCGCTTGCGCCTGGCTCCGAACTCCGGTTCAGGCACAGGGCGGTTGCCGGATCAAAGAAGCAATCGGCCAGCGGGCCGACATGCAATGTCCGCGCGAGACTGCCCAGCATGGTGCGCAGACGTGGACGGTCGGCAATCATGGCAGGTAGCGGCGCCAACTCGTGGGCGGCAGTATCAAGCACAACTCCGACCCTGTTCGCGGCAGGTCCGCCAAGGCGTGCGCCACTTTGCCGCTCGTCGAAGTAGACAAGGATATCGTCAATCTGGCCAAGCGCACGCTGGGCTTCGATCTCTCCCCGAAATCCGGACCGGCTGCTGCCAGCATAGCCTTCGAAAGCCGCAACGCTCGCATGCTTGTACTGGATCATGCCGGCAATTGTTCCGAAGGGCCGGTTGGCGATGTGCCAGGCGATTGTGCGGCGAAACTGACGCGTTGTCAGACGCCATGGTCGGCCGTCGGGTCCGGCAGGAATGACGGGTGCCTGCGCGGATCCGAAGTGGTCATTGAGGTGATCGCGGAACCGGTTGAGTTGCCGGACTATCTCTGCAGAGACGTGCGTCTTGGTATTGGCCCGAAGCGTGAGGACTGGCCACAGGGTCGTTGTTCCGCGCGCTTGTCCCGCCCGCGCGGAAAGGCGTTCGAGGACATCGATGGCTTCAGCGACCGGCGCGATGGTAACCCACTCGGTCTCCTCGCCGCCGCCGCGCTTGCCCTTGTAAGCAGTGGACTTGATACGATGCCGCAAGATCGTACCGTCTTCGGCTTTGGTAATAGACAGGCATCCCCGCCTCATGGCTTGGATCTCGCTGTCCCGCATGCCTGAGAGAAAGGCACATACGATATAGGCTGCGGACTGCAGCATGACTTCCTCGAGGGGCAAAACCTTGGCATCGAAGCGGGTGCGCCAAGGCATGCCCGTATCGGGATCGGCAGAATTGGGCGTATCCATGCCGCCAATCTCGGTGCCGAGTTCTGCGATGGCAGCGGCGATGAGGTCTGGTGCACCCGTGGCCAGGCCAAGGTGCATGGCAGGTTCGGCCTGCGCGTTGATACCGGCATGGAGGTGGATCAGGTGGTAGTTGATCGGCGGCGTGACGGCGCCGGTTTGCGGATCTGTTCGCGTTGCGCCGTTATGTGCCGTGGTCCAGATCGGAATGCCGCGCCCATGCTGCCGCAAGGATGCAACATAGTCGAGGAGGCGTTGGCGTTGCCGTAACCGACGAACAGCGGGATCCAGACCTTCCTCAGCGGCAATCAGACGGTTGCGCGTTGCTTCAAGGCAATCGAGTTCTGCCCGTGCGGCAAGGATATCGCCTGCGTAGCAGGTCACGTAGCGCAACGACCAGGAGAGCAGCGGCGTCATGATCGCTTCAGGAATGCGCGGCGTCCGGTTCTCCCCTGCAATATGCTTTGCGCCCGCCACGGAAAACGGACTTCGTCCCGGCCACGGTTCGAAGGACAGGCGCGCAGTCGGCAGATGATGCTGCAACTCGTGCAGGTCAAAGACGATCCGCAGCAGCGCTGCCGCTGCAACTGGGCGCAGCCCGGCTAGGCGCAAGGCTCCGGCGTAGCGATCGACCAGAGCCTGATCGACCCGGGCGAGATCGAAACGCCCCAGCTGAGCCTTGACGAAGTCGAAAAAGCGCAAGGTCCGGTTGGCCTCGCCGCGCACCCCGGCCGGCTCAAGCCGCGAACGGTGACCGGGGAGATCGACATTGAGCCGCGCATGGAGAATCTGGCGCAGGGCATCAGCAATGGATGGGTCTTTGATACCGCCGAAATGTACCGTGACATGGCAGCGCCGCGCGTTGTCGCGAAATACGCCGGGAGCCAGATCCCACACTGGATCGCCGTATCGTGAAATATGCGCGCGATCGCAGCCGGGGCGCAAAGGCGCGGACATAAGCACAGGGAGGGCATCGCGCTCATCGTCGCTCTCCGCCAGAAGCTGGACAACGGTCATGCCCGTGCCTCTGGCGGCAGATAGACCGTGGGAGGGTCGTTCGCGACTTGCGCACGGGCCCTTGTCACGACGTCTTCGGCGAAGGCAGGCAGAATCTGCTGAACGATGCGATCATGGGCATGACCAAACTTGGCGGTCCAATCAGCAGCACTCAGGCCGATCCGCTGAGCGTCGACGAAGGAGAGAAAGGTGAGAATGGCAGGCAGCTTGCGCGCGGTAATGACCGCGTTGCGGCAATCGAGGCAGGCCCAGAACGGTGTAGGGCATGGCGTGCCGGCGGATGCGAAGGGACTGGAATAGAAGTTGCCACAGCTTGCAAGCCAGACGTCTTGTTCGCCATTGAGCAGTGCGGTTGAAATGCCCCCATCATCGGGATCAGGGCTTGCCAACTCGCCGCGCAGCCGGTCCTCGTCTTGAGGAGGCAGGATCATTGGACCAGCGAGCACCTCTTCGAGGGCATCTGCCACGGTTTGCTCGTGCAGCGGTCTGAGGGAGGGAATATCGGCGTAGTGCCGTGCCGCGATATCGACGGTATGACCTACGGCGAAGCGGGCCATGTGGCCTTCGGTCTTGAGATACCACAAGGCCTTGTGCGTCTTGCGCAGATACGAAAGACACAGGTGGAGCGGTTTACCCTGATCATCGGTAATACAATGGCGCTGCGTCCAGGCACTGACCTTCAAGCGCAGTTGACGAATACCTGCGGTGATCTCGCCCGGCTGAAAATAGACCCAAAGGTTATCGCTGGAGTTATGGACCCTGGCCTTGGACGATAGGGCGATGATGCGTCGGATCAGACCGCCAGCGGTGGATGAGCCGCGATCACGCACCCGGATTGTCTTGTGCTCGGCACCGTGTGCCCGCAGCTTGGTGTAGGCGATATCGACGGTACCCCCTGCGGCATTGCGCAGACAATCGAGGGTGAGCGACTTGCAGCACTCCAGCTCAAGCCCTGTCTCGATTAAGAGCAGAACAAGAAGCGGGACGATATCGTCGGCAGTAAGATAGTGGGCTGCGTGGAGGCTCAGGTTAAGCCTGTCACTGGTGAGATCGCGCTTTTTGCGCAGCTTGTACAGGCTCTGAAACGTGGGATCACGGTAGCCCAGAACACCGTATGTCTCGATGGCAGCATGGGCTTTGCAATATGCGCCATCGATCTGCGGCACCTCATCGAACTGCGGCCCCGACCGCAAGCGCGCCTCGATCGCAGCGATATCCGCGCGTGCCGCATCGCGCAGCTGGCGGGCTACATACGGACTGTAGGCATCGCGTGGACGGGAACGAACGTGTGCGTGTGAGCTGACGTAGCGCAGTCGTTCCCGCAAGCCGCAATCGACAAGCTCGGGGCTGTCGTCCGCGATGCGACGAAGGACGGAAACGACCTTGGCGACATAGGTTGGTCCATGCACGCAAGACTTGCCCTGCGCGCTGAGCCATGTCTCAAATCCATCAATGTGATGGGCACGAAGGTCAGCAGGGCCGTTGATCCCGTCGCCTGTCCCGGCCAGGTAGGAAAAGAAGCTTGGCAGCTGGTTGGCGTATGTCTTGAGCGACGAACGTACCATGATGGGGCCGCGCGGAGCAGCCAGCATGAACAGGCTCCGGGCAAATGCGAGCGCCAGGCCGCGTGGCCGCAAGCCCGTGAAATCGACGAGCAGCTCGCCGCCATATAAGGGATGAATCATGAAGCGCAGCGTGCTGATCTGCGACCATGGATCGGCTTGGGGCGCAGCCGTATCTGCCGCGAAGCTGACCTTGCGTCCTTTGCGTGGAGCAGCGGTCATGATCGAAGATAGCCTGGTACGAGTGCCAGCAGTTCTTCGACTGCCGCATCAACGGTATCGGCACGCGTGGCGAGGTGATCGAGATAAATAGAGGTCGTCGCGAGGCTCGAATGGCCAAGCAATCGCTGGACCTGTTGAAGCGGATCGCCGACCAGCTGGCGATAACCTTCCATGGCGCCCACTGGTGCCGCTGCGTCGGCGAGGCGGCGCTGGATCAGCATGGCAAGCATGTGGACTGCAAAGGAATGCCGGAGTTGATGGGGGCTAAGCCGGACCGGGATGCCGGCGTCCGTGCAGCGGCGGCTCGCCCGTGCGAAGATCGCTTCCCACGAGTTGGGCAACACAGGATGGCCCACCTCGGTCAGCCAGAGGACCGCGGCTTCGCGCGGCGTTCCATCGTCAGCGCAAATAACAAGCCTTGCGCGTTCATCCGGTGTGACGACCTCTATGTCCATCGTGCCACCGCCAACGAGATGCAATGCACGCTGCCCGAATGAGGGGCTGTGGATGAAGATCGGGCGGTCGATGGCTTCCCAGCCACGGCGCTGTGCGAACTTGGCGACGGCTGCGGCTCGCTCAACGGCGATGTAGGCGTCAAACACCGGCAACAAGCGGCGCGGCAGCAGCATGCTTCGCCCCCTGTCACCCTTGGTGAGTGCCGCCGGAAGCTCGACCCGCCGCTGACGTTCCGAGCGGGCGTCGCAAACCGGAATCTCAGCTGCGAGCAAGTGGGATGCCTCTTCCAGGCGCAGGCCGGTGGTGACCAGCAGATCGGCGAACAGCGCGTTGCGCGCGCCATTGCGGTCACGCGCTCCAGGACGCTCGGTCCCTTCAACGGTCAGGCCGCGCAAACCAACTTCCCGGAAGGCGCGGTAATCGGTGAGATCGATGAAACGGACGTCGGAACGACGGGCTGCGCGCTCATAGGCGTTATTGCGGCCCGTGACCGCCGCACGGCGCCCATCGTGCGATCGTCGCCAGACCTGACGATGCGTAAAAGGTGTACGCTCGATCAGCCCCTCCCGTTCGGCCCATCGATAAAGCTTGTCGAGCGAGGCAATCGCCCGGTTCCACGTCGATGCAGAAATCCGGAACTCAGCATCGCTGCGCCGCCGGGCACGATGATAGGCACCGACATCATCGGCATCGGCTTGCCAGACAGACTTGCCGCGGGCCGAAGCGAGAAAGCGAACCCAGACCAGAACATCATAACCATGGGCGCGCAACGAGTGTCGCGAACGCGAACCGTTCAGCGGCAAATCGAGGAAGTAGCGCTCAAGGTGGAGATCATAGATCGCACCATCACGCAGAATTACCGGGATGTAGGAGTCCAGGCCATCCGCCGTCCGGCGCTCCTGAATGACGATCGACGCACCTGAATTATCCACAGCTTGTCAGTCCCTCCCCCGGACCCCCTCCCGACTCCAGATCGCACACGTTGCGCGCCTGCGGGACGGTGGTCATCAGGCCGGATTACGCCAGCTTATGGATAGCGCTTCATCCGGCCTGATGCCCCCCTGCGTCGCGCCAAAGCATACCGTTCAATGGTGCGTCAGGCACGGTGCAGACTGTCCAGATAAGGCGACCAACTCCTCGAACGCATATGCCTGATCGCCGAAGCGCTTCCCGAACGATCGGGCAAGCCGGGCTGGATGGCCTGTCCAGTGGCCGGCCTCATGCGCAATGGTGGCTGCCCAGGCGGCGCGCGTGTCGAATTGCTCGACCGGCGGCATGGTGATGACGTCCGCGCGCAGATCATAATAAGCACGATCGCCGCCGCATCGCAGCCGCGCGGGCAGCCGATCGACGAAGCGCTCCGCCCGCGGACCGAGCCGGTCGCCCGGCGGGACGAGGGAGAGGGCTTCGGGATAGAAATCGCCCGGCAGTGTATCGATCTGATCGGCATTGAAGACCGCATAGGACCGCATGACCCGGCGCTGCTCATCGACGAGCTCACCCGGACGTTCGTAGGAATCGACCTTCTTCGAATAGGCTTTGTAGAAGATCGCAAATTGCGACTGCTCACCGGCACGGACCTGCCCGCCGAGGCTTTGTGCTTGCCGATAGGTCATCCAGTAGCGGGACCGATAGCCGCACTGCTCGGCGGCCAGCCATAGCCAAAAGGTGTTCATGCCGCGATAGGGCTCGCCATTGGCGCGCAGCGGGCGCCCTTGCGCGGCGCATGATCGCCAGGGCCGTACCCAGGGACGCACACCGGCCTCGAGCCGGTCGATGATGGCGCGCGTGATGGTCTCGGCCGGCGAGGGCCGGCCCGATGATTGGGTCATGGTGGATACTCCGCGAAAGAGCGGCTGTCTCAGCGCCGCCGATGAAGGGCGGCGGGCGACACGAAAGCGCCGCCCGCCGTTAGGCGTTCGCCTCAGGCGGCCTGTTCGAAGTCGCCAGCATCGCCATCGGGGGCGATCTCCCCTGCCCCGCCGTCGCTGTCGTCTTCATCGCTGAGGAAAGCGGAATAGCTCCGGAAGCTTTCGGGCTTTTCGATCGCGCCGAACCGCATCTCGTCGGGCAGCCAGGAGAGCGCCTTTTCCCGGACTTCGGCCTCGACGATGCCCTGCCCCGAACAGAGCGCAGCGCAGGCATTGGCAAGGTCACCCTTCTTGGCGTCCTTGTATCGGCCGCGCAGCACCGGCCCGCCGATCTCGTCGAGCGCTTCGAGCATGACGTCCTTCTTCACCCGCCCGAAAAAGTTCTGGGCATCGGGCCGCCACCATTGCGCGACATCAATGTCGAGCAGCCGTCCGAGATGATCGTGGAAGCCGTTGCGGCGCCCGCCATCGTCGACGTTGAGTGTCGGCTCCAGCGTCTGCGCCATGACATGGGCGAGCCAATCGGCGCGCGCCTGTTCATCCAGTTGCCGGAAGGCATCGAAGCGGGACGACAGCGTGTTCCCGCCTGCCCAGCTCACATCGAGCGCCTGGCGCTGTTCGGTCAGGACATTGCTCGCCGCGCTACCTTCATCGCGGAAGCTGACGATCGGGAAGCTCGCGGCGGCGGCCTGCAACGTCGCGTGGTCCCGGACATAGCTGCTGGCGAACACCGTCCGGTGCGCCATCAGGAATATCGTGAGATCGAGCGCGAACCCGGCATCCGAGGCGACATGGGCTGCCAGGATCTGCCGGCGCTGGGTCGCGAGTTCGTCAACCAGCGTCGCGCTGAGCCGGGAGGCCGCGACCTTGCCGGACGGTGCTTCGGGTTCTGCATCCTCGCCCGCCTGCCGGATGGCGCGCTCGCTGAACATGCGGCTGTGCACCCGCGGACTGCCATCGGGCGCCAGATAGATGAAGGTGCCCAGCTGGTCCTTGATCGCATCATCGACCATCGTGCGCGACGCCTCGATCGTATCGAGTTCCCGCTCGATGTCGGCGAGACGCGCCGAAGCCGCCTCGGCCTCGGGCGTGCCGTCCTCGAGTTCGGTCTCAAGTTCGCGGATGAGCGCGTCGCCCTCATCCGAGAGACTATCGACGCGCTCCTGCTCGTCCCCGCTCAATTCGCGCAGCGGCGGATGATATTCGTGGAGCTGGCACTCCGTATCATAGGGCACATGCGTCGCGAGAACCGGCGTCACGAACGCCAGCTTCTGTTCGGCAGCGAGCGCTTCCGCGGCCGCTTCAAGCTTCTGGGCGGCCAGCTGCTCGATGAGCTCCACGTCGATCCAGCTCTCGTCCACATCTTCACCGAACAGGTCGCGCTCGATCCGGCCGCCCGCGCCGACATAGGCCTCGCGGCCGACGAACCGTGCCTTGGCGTCGGTCGCCTTGACCGTTCCGTTGAGGAGCGCACGGCGGATATTGTCGGGATTGTCGCCATAATAGGACCGGCTCATGCTCTCGAACACGCGCGCCTGGCGATCGACGTCGGGCGTGACGGCATAAGCCTGGGCGACCCCCAGCGTGATCTCGCCCGCCGCCAGCGCCGCGAATACGAGAGGAGCCAGTTCGGCAAGCCGTACCCGCTGCTCAACGAAGCGGGTCGTGACGCCGAAACGTTTCGCCACATCCTCGGCACTCGCGCCCTTGTCGAGGAAGTGCTTGAAAGCCGAGCACTCATCCGCCGGGTTCATCGCGACGCGGTGGAAATTCTCGGCAAGGCTCGCTTCGGCCGATCCGGCATCATCCTCGAGCACCAGCACCTGAACCTCATGGTCCCCGGCAAGCCGACCTGAATCGATCAGCCGCTGGAGCGCCCGCAAGCGGCGGCCACCCGCCTTGACGGTGAAATGTCCTGCCTTCTTGAGCGGCGTGACCACGAGATTCTGCAACAGGCCATGCGCGGCGATATTGTCGGCGAGGCTGTCGAGGTCGGCATCGCGATTGGATTTGCGGACATTGTCCTTCGAGAGCGAGAGGTTCTTGACCTTCACGGACTGGATCATCGGTTGTCTCCTTCGAGGGTTGCGCCGACCTCGTCGGCCGGCTTGAGCCACTCAGGCCCACCCGGCCGAAGGCCCCCTCCCCTCTCTTCGGTCGCTTGGCGCGGCCGCGGGTCAGTCCGTGATCCTGGCGAGGATCTCGAGGGCGCGGCTCGGGGGAACGAACAGCCGCGTGCGGTGCTGGATGATCTCGGTGAAGCAGCCCGCCGCCTTGAGATGCGGCAGCGCCTCGGGCTTCCAGTCCAGCAATTCGAGGCGTTGATCGCCGGCGACCAAGGCGCGCTTCAGCCGCAGCGCTCCGATCGGCATGATCTCGCCCGAGGTGCGGACGTGCTCGACCCGCGCGCCGAGGTCGATCTCGACATGGGCCGCGATGCCGAATGCGCTGGCAATCCGCTCAACCAGCGGCGCCGGAATAAGACGCCCGAGAAGCGACTGGCCGTCATCGCTCGTCAGCCGCCAGACCTGGACATGATCGTCGGGCAGCTTGCCCCACACCGGAAGCAGCAGGCCAGTGACCAGATAGATGATCTGCGTGCGCGTCTGCGCCGCCATTGCGTCGCATTCGGCCTGCCAGGCTTCGTCGAAGCTCGCCCGGTCCACGTCGGTCCAATGGGTTTCGGCGAAGAGGTCCTGCCGGTGCCGTTCGGTGCGCGTCGGCCGCACCAGCTCATAGCGGCGCACGGTCCGCCCCTCTTCGTCCGTCAGCGAGAAGGTCGGCCGGCAAATGGCGGCCTTGCCGGAACGCGGGTTGATCAACCCGCGCGCTTCCGGGTCGGCCAGAAGCCAATGCGCTCGCTCCAGGGTCAGCGGCCGATATCGCTCCTCGGTTTCGATACGCAGGATCTCGGTTTCGGCGCCGCTCACGGGATCGCGCCGGATCACCGTCCGGTCGAGGATCGAAATACGGTCGGCCGCGATCGTTTCGACGCCAAGATCGAGGGTGCCGGCCTCGCGTGCCTTTTCCACCCGTGCTTCGATCAAGCCGAGATATTCGTCGAAGATCGCGTTCTGCAGGTCGATGCGCAGCGCCAGGATGCGGTTCAACCACCGCTGGATCGTGGGCAAGGTCTCGGTGAGCCCCCCGCCCTCCCCGGCCAGGTTCAAACCGGTGAGCGCCTGGAACTGATCGAAGTGGACCGATTGGAGTTTTGCCTGGAACAGCAGGCGAAACCACTGGTCGAGCGATTCCCGCGCGAAGTCGGACTCCAGATTGTCGCGGGGGTCGAAAAGTCCCTGCCCGCCGGTCTGGCGTTGGCCACGGGTCAGCGCGCCCAGGCTGTCGAGGCGCCGGGCGATGGTCGAGATGAACCGCCGTTCGCCACGGCAATCGGTGGAAACGGGCCGAAACAAGGGCGGGCAGGCTTGGTGGGTGCGGTGCGTGCGGCCCAGCCCCTGGATCGCCGCGTCCGCGCGCCAACCGGGCTCGAGGAGATAGTGAATGCGGCGGCTCTGATTGGGCGCGTCGAGGCTGGCGTGGTAACTCCGCCCCGTGCCGCCGGCGTCGGAGAAGATCAGGATGCGCTTTTCGCCGCGCATGAAGATGTCGGTCTCCGCGAGGTTCGTGCGCGCGCTGCGCCGTTCGATCCGCTGACGGCCGTCGGCATCGACGACGATCCGCCGGCTGCGGCCCGTCACCTCGGCCACAGCCTCCGTCCCGAAATGCCCGATTATGTGATCGAGCGCCGAGCCGACGACCGGCAGCGCACAGAGTTGCTCGAGGAGCTGGTCGCGCATGGCCATCGCTTCCCGGCACAGCACGGGCTGCCCGGCCTCGTCGATCATCGGTTCCGAGCGCACCGTGCCGCTATCGTCGGTATAGGTGCGCATCTGGCGCACGGGAAAGGCCGCGGTCAGATAATCGACCAGGAATTCGCGCGGGGACAGCTCGATATCGAGCCAGGCGCGCTCCTCGGGGGACAGGTCGGCAAGGGCACGATCGAGCATCGCTTCCGAGGTCGACACGAGCTGGACGACGGCGCAGTCGCCGCGCGCGAGATCGGCGGCGATCGCCGGGATCAGCGAGGGCAGCTTCATCGACAGCAGGATCTGGCCGAAGAAGCGTTGCTTGGTCGATTCGAAGATCGACAATGCCGCGGCCTTCGCGCCGCTATTATAGGTGGCACCGCTGAAGCCGTCGGTGACGCGCGTGGCGGCGAGCGCGGCCTGCAGATTGTTGTGAATGATCGCCCAGGC
Organism: Sphingobium sp. HDIP04; assembly: GCF_000445085.1. Classification (NCBI taxonomy): domain Bacteria; kingdom Pseudomonadati; phylum Pseudomonadota; class Alphaproteobacteria; order Sphingomonadales; family Sphingobiaceae; genus Sphingobium; species Sphingobium sp. HDIP04. Next base: position 11,600 of record NZ_ATDO01000112.1, read on the forward strand.
ATCGGCATAGGCATTGTAGACGGCGATCTGTTCTTCGCTGAGCCGATGCTCGAGGATGTCATATTCGACGCCGGCGAAGCTGAGCGCCCGCGCGGCATAGAGGCCCTGCGCTTTGAGGTCGCGGGCGATCAACTCCATCGCCGCGATGCCGCCTCGGCGCAGGGATTCCACGAAGGCCCGCCGGTCGGCGAAGGCCGTCTGCGGTCCCCACAATCCGAGGCGTGTCGCATAGGCAAGATTGTTGACATCCGAGGCGCCCGTCGCCGAGGCGTAGAGAATCCGGGCGCGCGGAGCGAGATTTTGCAGGCGGACGCCGGCAATGCCCTGCTCGGACCCTTTCGTGGCGCCGAACCGGCCCTCGCCGCCGGCCACCCCGGCCATTTCATGCGCCTCGTCGAAAACGATGACGCCGCTGAAATCCTCACCCATCCATTCGATCAGCTGGCGCAGCCGCGTGCCCCTGTCGCCGCGGTTGGAGCGCAGGGTGGCATAGGTCAGGAAGAGGATCCCATCGCCCAGCGCGATCGGGGTGCCGAGCTTCCACTGGTTGAGATGCTGGATGTCGAGCGGCAAGCCGCCAAGCGCCGACCAGTCCCGGCGAGCGTCTTCGACCAGCGTCTCGCTCTTGGATATCCAGAGGTGGCGGCGGTTGCCACGCAACCACTGGTCGAGGATGACGCCTGCCACCTGCCGCCCCTTGCCGGCGCCCGTGCCATCGCCAAGGAAAAAGCCGGTCCGATAGGCGTTACCGGCCTCTGCCGGCGACAGCGAAAGACCCTCCTCGCTGGATATGAACCGCCCGGGAAGATCGCGCTCGAACGCCGCGCCAGCGTAGATCAGCGTTTCGAGCTGCGCGTCCGAGAGCAGGCCGTCGTCCAGGATCCTGGCCGGCAGCACGGGTTCATAAGCGACCGGGGGTGCGGCAATCGATCCCATTGCCTGCGATTCGACCAGCGCGCTTGGGTGCTCACGAGCATCGGCAATCAGCAGACGGCTCGGCCGATAGGGCAGGTAAATCCCTTGCGGTTCGCCCGCGGGTGCGGGCGCGTCGAGACGGTGATAGGCGACCGCGCGGGTCGTGGGCAGGGTCACCGCCGCACGCGAGCAGACGGGGCGGGTCCGCCGCGTGAGGCCCCGGAACAATCCGCTGGGGCGGGAGATCGGCTGCGGCTGCGGCGCGCATGGGGTCGCCATCGCATCGATGGCCGCAAGCGCAGCGCCGAGCGTCGTGCAGGTCTGGCGCGGGACCGAGCCCCCTGCCCCGTCCTTTTCGAGGAGTATGAGCTGGACTGCCTGGCCGGTGCCGTGCTTGGCATAGGCATCGGGCGGCAGGTCGAGATGCAGCCGGGCATGCGCGCCCGCAGTGGCGTGCAGCCAATCCGCGTCCTCCGTCTCGATGCGGTCGGGGAGAATAACGGCGCAGCGCCCGCCTGGAGCAAGCCGCAACAGCGCGGAGCGCAAATGGCGAAGCGCGGCATGGCGATCGCGCGCGCGCCCCTGGCTTCGCGAGAAGGGCGGATTGAGGAGCACGACGCTCGGCACCAGTTGCGGATCGAGCATATCGTCGATCAGTTCGCCATCATGCGTGCTCAGCCTGCCTTCGGGAAAGGCGTGACGCAGCAAACGCGTGCGCCAGGCATCGATATCATTGAGAAGGAGGTGCGCGCCGGCGAGATGGGCGTGTACGGCCAGGAGGCCGGTCCCGGCCGAGGGCTCGAGCACGATATCGTGTGCCGTGATCGCGGCTGCCTTGGCGGCAAGGAAGCCGATCGGCGCCGGTGTCGAGAATTGCTGGAACGCGATCTGCGTTTCGCTACGCACGCTTTGCGTGGGAAGCGCCGCCGTCATAGCGATCAGCTGGGCGAGCCGCGCATTCGCATCTGCCGGGAGCGTCGCGTTCTTCAGATGGAGGACCTGCGCGAGTTCGAGCACATCGTAGGCGTCGCGCAATGACCACAGGCCATCGGCGCTCGAGCCACCGAAAGCGGAGGTCATTTCGGCAAGGAGGTCGTTACGTGCAACCGGACATCCTTCGGACAGCCGGTCGGCTATGCCTTGAGCAGCGGTACGGGCGGGATCATCGAGCGGCAGCGTGAGCGCGAGGGGGTGTGTGGCCATGGGGCATCTCCAGGTCTGACACCTGGCATCAGCGCCAGGTCATCAGCCGGAAGGCTCCCTCCCCTTTCAGGCCGCCTCGGCGGCCCGGCGGACACGCCAAGCATCATTCCAGTCCGCGTGCCGTTCCGGCAGCCGGAGCACCAGTTCGCGTCCATTGGCTGTGAGATGGGGGCGGGCTTTTTTGAGCATGGCGGCAGCGGCGGCACCGCGATCGCCATAGACGATGATACGCTTGACCCGTTCGGGGATGGCGACAAGCCCAAGGCGTTCGACCCCGCCCAGCGCCCAGGTGGGCGTTCCGAACCAGGCCATTGCTGAAAGGGCGTCCTCGATGCCTTCGGCAAGGCCAAGCTCCTCGCCGGCCGGCGCCAGACGAATGGCCGCGTCGCCGAGAAGGCCAAGGGCAATCTTCGGCTTTGGCATGGGTTTGTGCAGGATGTCGGCGAGATCGAGGCAGGTCCGCTGGACGGCGACAACCCCCAGATCATTCTCGACCGCGGCGATCATCGCCGGAAAGAACCGGCGGCGCTCACCGGCCCCGACGATGGTGCGCGGGTTGTAGCGCAGGCAACGCGGATAGGGAGGCGGCAGACCGCGCGCCGCCAGATAATCGGCCGCTGGAGATCCGGCGATGGGCTGGCTCGCCTTCCATAGGCGAAGTGCAAGAGCGCGATGGTCCGCGGCCGCCTTCGGGCGCGGCATTGTGAGCGGCTCCGCATCGTGAAGTTTGCGCCGGCGCAAAGCAGCCAGAACATCGCGCGTGTCGCAGCCGGCAAAGCAGTGGAACAGGATCGCCCGCTCGCCCAGGCGTACCGACAGGCTGGGACCATGATCGTTATGTGCCGGGCACCGGCATTCGCCGCGCGTACCGCGCCAGATCCCACCCAGGGCTTCGACAATGGCTTTGGCGCGATGGGGAGCAGCTATGGGCATCGACTAATCCTCGGAAGTGGTGGAGCGCCGCTGCTGATTGCGCCCTCCCCTCCCCGATATTTCACCCCGGCATGCCTTTGGGTGCCAGGATCCCGAATTCCTCGACGATGCGATCGGTTGTGTAGTGCGTCGCGCCGTCGCGTTCATAGGAGTTGTCCTTGAGCCGTCCGGCTATGCGCACGAGATCCCCGACTTGAGCCCGGTCGGCGATATGTTTTCGCTGGCCTTCGCTGAAGACGCTCACGCGGTTCCAGTGGCTGTCTTCCTGCCATTCGTTATCGTCACCCTTGCGGCGATAATTCGCGCAGACCGACAGCAGGGTGACTTTCGGCCGCGCGTCGATTTCCCCGATCCGGCCGATGATCTCGAACTTGGCGAAGTTGATCATGCACCCTCCATGCGCAAGGTCATTTGGCCGGCAGCCTATCGTAGGCGGCTAACTTCGCGTATCCCTCCAGGCGGGGGGATTGAACGATTGCATCAGGCGCGACGCCGATCTCTTTCTCAAAATAAAAAGAATCAAAACGCCGCTGCTCGCAGCGGAAGCTTTTCCGATTCAAAAGGATTCAGATTCAGGAGGCCGAAAGCACAGCATTTCTGCGGGTTTGAGCAAGCTTATCCTGACCGGACGGGGGATTTTGCCTGCCCTTCCGGGGGCGCTTCCCTGACCGATCGGGGGATGCAACCTGACCTGCTGGGGCCTTCCTGACCGTATGGGGGACAGCTTCCTGCTGGAGTGATTCGCTCGCCATAGCGTTCGTCAGGGACTTTCTTCGGCGTCCGCGCTGCCGTTTGCGCGGGTCCGGGCGCTTGGAAACGCGACTCGCCGCACTTCCTCATGGTTTGCTGCTTCGGAGCGAAGTTCCATCCTGACCTCTTGGGGGCCGAATCCGGTGTCTATCCTGCCCTGACTTGACGCGTAAGGACAGGTCAGGCAGATTTTCTCCCACGCTGGACGAATCGGCGCAGACTTCATGGCATGGATGACGAGCAAGCCCTAGATCACGCTGTAACGCCCTCCCCCACCGGCGATGACGCTTCTCCGGGACGGGCGATGCGGGTGGCTGCCGCCCTGCAGGCAAAGGGCGGTGACGAGTTCGCCAAGCCCGGCAGCATCGTCGAGGTCAAGTTCGTCAAAGGCCAGTCGCTTAGCCTGACTGCTTCGCGTTTGCTTGCGCTGATGATTTTGACCGCGGGCGGTGATGCCTGGGAGGACCGCCCGCACAAGATGCGAAAGGCGGACATTCGCCGCGGCCACAAGGGCAATGAGCGCATCTCGGATATGCTTGAGGAATTGCACCGCACGCTTTTCGCGGTCGACGACAAGTCCTGGCGCGGCAAGAAGGCGACGCTGCGCTTTTCGCTTATCTCGTCGTCGCGCGAAGAAGCGGAAGACGAAGAGGGCGCGGACGCTGGGTGGATCGAGTGGGAGTTCACGCCCGAAGCCCGAAAGCTGATCCAGGAATCGGAGACCTATGCGGTCCTGAACCGCCAGGCGGTGCTCGGCTTCCGATCAACCTATGCGCTCAAGCTGTACGAGATCGGGGCGCTGAGGCTGCATAGGCGCCAGTCGCTCTGGAAGGGCGACATGACGGCGCTGCGTGCGCTGCTCGGCATCGCGCCGGACGTCTACAAGGATTTCGCGCAGCTGCGCCGCAAAGTTCTCGAAAAGGCGAAGGCCGAAATCGACCAGCTCGCCCATTTTCGCGTGGAGTGGCGGGAGATCCGCCAGGGCAGAACTGTCACCGAAATCGAATTCCGCTTTGAGCCCAAGGATGCTCCGGCCCAAATCGCGACCGTGGATGAGATCGGTCGGCACTCTGCGGGCAGAAAGGCGCGGCGCGAGGACGAGGTGGAGACCGTTGCCGTCGAGGCTGTCACACAGGCGGCGGTGGCGGCCTTGGTGTCAAAGGATAAGGCTGGGGCAGGGGAGGTCACCTTCCCGAACGGCACGATCCGCTTTGGCTCGGACACGCTCGCGGCCATCGGCCGTTCGGCTGGCGGCGGTTGGGACATCGATCTCATTGCCGATGCCTATCGCGCGCAGATGGGCGAAAGGCTGGCGAAGCTCAAGGGCGCCAAGCTGATCGCATCCTGGACCGGCTTCTGCGAGAGTTTCCTGGCACGACGCGGGCGCCCCTGAGCCGAAATTGCACCGGTGCAATTTCGGGGTGAACTGCCCCCAAGGGGTCAGGTTGCGAGGGGGCGCAAAAGGTCTGCGGCGCAGATTGGGCAAGTTTCGCCCTTCGGGCTGGGCCGACTTGCGAAAATCAGCCTTCGATTGACCTAAAAGTGCAAATTGAGCTATGCCCCCTCTAGTTTCGCAAGGGGGCCTCTCTTGGCTGCATCACTCGACATTGAGGGCACGCAGGACCTGCTGTCCGTCTCGACGCTCGCACAACGGACCAGCTCTGTCCTCGAGCGGCTCCGCGACTCCGCGCGGAGTGCCCGGGCGGACGAGCGGCGCGAGCCGACGTTCCCGATTGGCAAGGCCGCGGAACTGGTCGGCCGAACCGCGGCGGCCATTCGCGAGGCCGAGAAGGACGGCCGCTTGCCGCCGCCTCCGCGAACCGAGAATAATCGGCGTGTCGGCTATACCCTGGCGCAGCTCAACGACATGCGCGGACTGTTCGGCACCCGGCCCTGGCGGGCCGCAACCGATCCCTGCTGCGTTATCGCGGTGCAGAACTTCAAGGGCGGGGTGGGGAAATCGACTCTTTCGGTGCACCTGGCCCAATATCTCGCGATCAAGGGCTACCGGGTGGCTCTCATCGATTGCGACAGCCAAGCGTCGGCAACCACGCTATTCGGCTATGTGCCCGACCTCGACCTGACCGAGGAGGACACGCTCTATCCATTCCTGCGGCACGACGACATGGAGTCGCTCGACTATGCCCTGCGCAAGACCCACTTCGACGGCCTCGAGCTTGTTCCGGCCAATCTGCGGCTGTTCCAGTCGGAATATGAAATCGCAGCGCGCATGGCGCGGGGGCAGGGGAACCTGATCGACCGCATGGCGCAAGGCATCGCGAGCATTGCCGATCGGTTCGATGTGGTGGTTCTCGATCCGCCTCCGGCGCTCGGCGCGATCTCGCTTTCGGTGCTGCGCGCGGCCAATGCGCTGGTGGTGCCGGTTCCGCCGACGGTGATGGACTTCTCGTCGACGGCGGCCTTCCTCGCCATGCTCGATGAGACCATAGAGACGCTGGCCGATCGCGGCTTGGCGCCGTCGCTGCAGTTCCTGCGCTTTGTGGCGTCCAAGGTCGATGAGAATAAGTCGATGCAGAAGGAACTGCTGAACCTGATGCGGACCCTTTTCGGTCACGCGATCGTCCGTACGCCGCTCAAGGATTCGGCCGAAATCGACAATGCAACGGCGCGGCTGATGACCGTCTACGAGCTGGACGGCCCGGTCACCAGTTCGACGGTGCGCAACCGCTGCCTTGCCTATCTTGATGGCGTGAACAGTGAAATTGAGGTCGACATTCGGTCGATGTGGCCGAGCCATTTGACGCGGCTTCGCAAGGAGGGACTCGCCTGATGCGAGCAAAATTGCACCGGTGCAATTCCGGGTAGAAGGGGTGGATGATGAGCAAGAAGAACGCCAACTTCGCGGCTGATCTGGTCGCCGGAATCGACCCGGGGGCGCAAGCCCCAGCGGCGCGGCGCCCTGGCATCGGTGCGAGCGTGCTGGCGGGCCGGGAAAGCCGGCTTGCCGAATTGGCGACGGGCAGCGTCGTCTCGCGCACCCATGAGCTTGTCGATCCCGCGCGCTGCCGAATGTGGGCGGGGCATAACCGCGAATATGCGCTCCTCAATGAGGAGCGGTGCGCCGACCTCATCGAGAGCATCAAGGCGCAGGGCAAGCAAGAAATGCCCGCCATCGTTCGCCGCGTGAAGGACGATCCTGCCTTCGATTTCGAGGTGATTTGCGGCGCGCGCCGGCATTGGACGATCAGTTGGCTGCGCGCCCACAACTATCCGGATTTCCGCTTTCTCGTCGATATCCGTAGCCTTACCGACGAGGAGGCCTTCCGTCTCGCTGACCTCGAGAATCGGGCGCGCGACGATCTCACCGATCTGGAGCGCGCGCGCGACTATCTGCGCGCGCTCGACGCCTATTATGAGGGGCGCCAGAAGGTGATGGCCGAGCGGATCAATGTCACGGAAAGCTGGCTCAGCCGCTATCTCGACCTTGCCCGGCTGCCGGCGGAACTGATGGCGGCCTTCGCCCTTCCGCAGGATCTCAGGATCAAGCATGTCACCGCGATCAAGCCTCTCTTGAAACCGGAGGATCGGCGGCAGCGTGTGTTCGCCGAGGCGGGACGTCTCGCTCAGGTGCAGTCCGATCGCGCAGCACCGATGCCGGTCCCCGATATCATACGCGCGCTCGCTCTGGCCGCCGATCCCCCCAAGAGGTCAGGATCCCCCAAGAAGTCAGGAAAGCCGGAAACGATCGTGTCCGAAGGGGGGAAACCATTGCTGAAAGTGGAGGCGGTGGATCGTAAGGGTCTCAAACTTACCTTGCTCCCGCATGCCGGTGGTACGCGGGCTGAAGCGGAGGCCGCGTTGAAAGCGCTGCTCGATCAGCATTGGAGCTAGGACAATCTTCAGCGGTTCTGAGACGTGAGAGTTTTGTCTTCACATGTTGAATATGGACTGCCCTATGACTGCAGCCTTCCAGGATGACATTCGCGAGAATGAGATCATCTCGCCCCGTCGTCTGGCGGAGCGCCTGCGCTTCTCCATGGCGCATTTGGCTCGCGTTGCTCGCCTGGATCCTAAGGCCATGACTCTGTATCCCTCCGCCCCGACCGTGCAGATTAAACTGGAGGAAATAGCCCGAGTTATAACGCGAGCGGCAGAACTTGCAGGCGAAGAAGGCAAGGCGGTTATCTGGTTCAAGCATCAACCCATTTCTGGAGTTGGGAAAACGGCCGCGGAATTAGTTGCGAATGGCGATATCGATATCGTCATGGAAGATCTCGATCGTATGGCTGCCGGGGTCTATTCCTGACAGGCGTCACTCAAGGCCGAAAGGTTAGCTTGTCCGCAGGACCTTTAGGCGAATGTCTTCTTCTCGTAGACGGTGACAATCGCCCGGCCATCCCAAACGTAGCACAGGTGCCGCTCCTGTCGGCTGTTGGCGAGTAGGCGAGGGCGGAACACCGCGGCGCACTCGCCGTCGGCGTCGCGCACGCTTTGGTACACGATGCCATCCGAACCTTGCTCACGCAGGTGCCGGCCAAGCGCCTGGCCGGCGGCATAGCTGTCCGGGGCGTAGAGGGCAGGGCGTTCATCGCGCAGGCCGCGAATATCGTGGAGCATGGCGTCCAGGTCGACCGCGTAGACGCGCATGTCGAGTTCCTGCGCCGGTTCGTGGGTGTACGCCATGAAGCGGGTTCGGTGATGGCGCGTCTCGGCAACCGCAGTCTCGATGGTGCTGGCAGCGTAGAACAGCCCGAAACTGCCGTCACAGAACCGGCTGCCATCGGGATTTAGGTGGGTGAACGCTGCCATGATCGCCGATGTTCCGGGTCCCGATACGCGGTCCTCCGGTGGGACGAGGGCGAGGTCCCCGACCTCGTCGCGAAGCCGGTCGTTGGTCATCGCCTCGATCGCATAGACCGCTTCCAGGTCGGCCGGATCCGCGACATCCTCAAACAGCGATATGGGCGGGAACCGGCTTGCGACGATCCGGTAGCACGGTTGCCACCGCACTTGCGTCGTCGCAATGGCATCCATCAGCCGCGCTGCGCGTCGATATATTGACGCACCACGTAGAGATCGGCGACATTGCCCGAGGCCATCCGCTCGATCGCCGGGCGTCCGGCGAACAGCGGCGCCTCATTGGGTTTGCGTACCCATTCGTTGGCGGTACGGGGCAGGAGCATCTTCAGCCCCTTGTAGATCCCCATGACATAGGAGATGCGCTCCAGCGCATCCTTGGGAATCGCCGCGACCGCGCCGCGCTTCCAGGTCTGGAAGGTCGAGCGGCTGTCGAGCCCGAGAAGCTTCATCTGCTCGGCTTCCTTGAGGTCCCAGGCGTCGGCAATGCGGAAAAAGGTGCGCAGCGCCGGACCGCTCAGATCCTTGCGGCTGGGCGCTTTGGCGGGGACGCCGGAATGGGCAGTTGTGGCCATTGGCCATCTCCTTCTTTCTCTGTCTATGTATGATATCTGTACATAACGTCAAGAAGAGATCAGTTTTCATACACGCCGAATGCGCGCGATGCCGCGTCAGGGATGGCCAGAACTGCCGGCGAGCAGCCGGTCGATCTCACCCATCGCCGCGTCGAACTCGGCAAGAGCCGCATGGGGGAGGGCGGTAGCCTGGTCCAAAGACGCCGGCTGCCCATCCCTTCCCGGTTCTTCGACGACCAGCAGGGCCTTCCCCTTGACCGTCTCCCGCCGTGCCATGCGCGCCGCCACAAGGGCGTCGCCGATCGCATAGGTGCCGCGCCGACTGATCCCGAACGCCCAGGTGATCTGATCGAGCCCGAGTGGCGCAAAACCAGCGAGCAGGATCCACACCTGCGGTGCCCGCGCGCTCGAGCGCAGGTGCCCCAACTGCTCGCGCATCAGCACCGCGCGCCGCCGCGCTTGCGCGACCAGCTCGGCAAGCCGGGTCACGCTGCGCTGGAGGCTGCGGGCCGCCAGCATGGCGCGTTCGCCCGGCCAGAGCTGCGGCTGCAGCGTTTGCGCCGTCACCGCGCCGGGGCAGGGGAGGGCGCGGGCCCACGCGCCGGACGCGGTCAGCAGCCGCCCCAGCGCGGCATCGACCGCCCAGAGCGGGGTGCGCGTGGCGGCCTGCTCGATCGCCACCGCGCGGTTCCCAAACGAACGGATTTGCACCGCGCGCTCCAGCGGCGCGAACCGCGGATCGGCGCGCAGCAGCGCGTGCAGGCGGGCCAGACCCGCGAAGGGCAGGGGGGTCTCGTCATCCGCGCCGGCCTGTTTCATTAGCGTGATCGCCCTGCCGATCGCTTCCTCCGCCAGCGCGTCTTCGGCTTGCATCGGGCGGTCGGCCCCGAAGCGAGCGGCCAGAGCGATGGTCTGCGCGGCATCGGCGAGCGGTTCCCACGGATGACGGCTGAGTTCGCCGAGCAGGGCGCGGACCACGGCATAGGCGGAGCAGCCGGTGAGGGGTGTCTCTTGGGGGCCGCGGTCGAGCCCGGCGAACCAGGCGTTGAACCGGTGTTCGGCGTCCGCAAATCCCGCTTGCGCCAGGGATGAAAGCAACACCTCCCGCAGCAGCCCTACGCAGAACAGCCGTTTTTCGATATCGGTGAGGCTGGCGAGGAGCCCGTCGAGCCGGCCGAGCGCCAGCGCGCATTCGCCTTGCGCGAGGGCGAGCTCCTCGGGTGGGACGTCGGTGTCGGCGGCGAGGGGATGGAAGCGCTCCATGCCCGATGTGTAGTGAATGCCAAAACACTGCACAACTACTCAGGTGGTTGGTGAACGAACATGTGATAATTGCAGTTATCGCAGAAGCGGATTTGACGTCTCTCTTTTAGCTGCGCTACAACCGGGCCATGGATGCAAGCGGGGCAAGCCAGCGCGACAGCGCCGAAAACGGGGGCATCGCGGCCGCTGGCGGCGAGGCTGTCGCCTTGCCTGCTGCCGCGATGCCCGATCTGGCCTCGACGGCGACGCAGATGCGGGCCGGGGAACGGATCGTTATCAACGAGGAGCTCATCGCTGCTTATCAGGCCGCGAGCTCGCCGCACTCGCGCCGCGCGTTGAAGAGCGACCTTGAAGCGTTCGACCTCTGGTGCCGGCGCACGGGCCGGATCGCGCTGCCGGCGACGGCCGAGGTGGTGGCGGACTATCTGGTCGGGCGGGCGGGGCATGGGGCCAGGCCCGCCTCGCTCGCGCGCTACAAGGCGTCGATCGCCAAGATCCACCAGTTGCTCGATCTGAAAGACCCGACCCAAGCCGAACTGGTCAAGCTTCGCCTGCGCGCGATCCGCAAGGACAAGGGGACCGCGCAGCGCCAGGCGCGCGCCTTACGCTTCAAGGGGCCGGTGCGCGACGTCGCCGCCGACACGCCGCGCGGGCTCAATCTCCGCGCCCTGCTCGACAGCTGCGGCGACACGCTGCCCGAGCTGCGCGACCGGGCGCTGCTCTCGACCGCCTATGACACCGGCCTGCGCGCGTCCGAGCTGGTGGCGATCGACGTCGCGCATATCCTCGAGGCGACCGATCCCGAGGCGCGGCTGCTGCGCGTTCCGCGCAGCAAGGGCGACGCGGAGGGGGAGGGGGCGACGGCGTTCCTGTCGCCCCGTTCCGTGCGCGCAATCACCGCCTGGCTAGCGGCGGCGGGGATCGAAGAGGGGCCGCTGTTTCGGCGGGTCCAGGTGCGCCGGTTCAAGGCGAAGCCGGCGGTGGCGGGGGAAGGGATCGCCCGGCGCGACGCGGACGGCAGACTGCTGCTCCTGCGGGCCGCCGGCAAGCCGGCGCAGCCCGCGCGGGTCGACTATGATGTGGGAGACACGGCGCTGCATCCCGGATCGATCGGGCCGCTCTGGCGCGCAATCATTCGCCGCGCGTTTGACCGCGGCGCACTGCCCGACCTCACCGCCGACGATCTGGTCCGGCTGCTCAACGGGATCAGCGCCCACTCGACGCGGGTGGGGCTGAACCAGGACCTGTTCGTCAGCGGCGAGGAGCTCGCCGGCATCATGGACGCGCTGCGCTGGAAAAGCCCGCGCATGCCGTTGGCCTATAATCGCAATCTTGCTGCCGAAGCAGGAGCCGTGGGTCGTCTCGCGCGCAAGCTTGAATGACTACACCTGGGACAAAGCCGTAGTTCCCACCGGACAGGTTGAGCGTTTGCTCCTGTCAGAGGCCGACGTTCGGCGCTTGTCCGCGCGGCGTGATGTTACGACTGAAGCTTGGCCGATAGGCGAACGTCCGGTCCAGAGTTGAGATATGGCGATAGTTGCCGTCGCGCTGCCGCCTGCCGAGCCTCGGCACGATCGCGCCTCACGCGATTGCCAATAAGCGACAAAATCTGGGGCAAACCCGCCGGCAGCTCCCGACCAACATGCGCCATTCAGCGACAACGTCGTGAACCGCCGCTATGACCAAAACCTGTCTCGCAGACATGGACTTACCGGAGAGCTAGTCTTACTCGACGAGCGTCGCGGTCAGCAGCTGGGACCGTCGCTTGTAAGTGTTGTAATCCGCGCAATCATGAAGCGCGTTATACATCCCGCGGAGCGCGAGCTATTCGTCATAAGCGGCTGCTTCGTCTGGCTGACGTTTCCGCCTGCGCGAATCACCTGGCGGTTAGCCTTGACTCTGCCGCTGCGAAGGACTGCCTTGGCTCGGATGGCAGGACGTTGGATCCGGCCTTCGGCAGGCCATCAACGAGACCCCGTGAATTTTCTTTGGGCGATAAGGATGCCAATCATGGGTCTACCACAGGATGAGTTGGAGCAGCGCTGATGGTGACGATTGCCCGCGCCTTCATAGCGTGGATGCTCGTTCCCTGAGACAACGCATCGGAAGATTGTATTGCCAGCCATTTATGAGCGGGGGCCGCGTTATGATAGTCGATCTTCTTTCGTTAGGACCCCTAGACAATTTGGTCGCTCGAAAGAAAATGGCCCCGTCGGAGCAAGCTCAACGACGAGGCCGAGGTTCAGGACCGCCCGAGGGGAACAGGCGGCAGATCCAATATTAGGTCGCAATCATGAATGCGCAATGACCCGGCCAGCGACTGCGTCAGTAGGTGGCCTGCGGTTTATCTGACTTGCGCACCAAGCGGTAGGCTCCAGCAGCGATCGCCGCCAGAACCCCCAGCTTTGCGGCGGTCTTCAACGCACCAGATGCCACATAGCCAATGATCGCGCCTTTCACGCGCTGTCACCGTCCCGCCGGTCGATCGCCGCCCCAACTGCTGTTCCGATCAGATTTCTCATGCGTCATCTCTCCAATTTGCCTGCGATGAGCGCATGAACCATGCCAAGGTTCCTCCGCCCTGCCAGACCGCGCCGCTCTCCATAAGTGCACCACGCTCGTCAGAATTGCCGCCACGCCCATAAGGAACGCGCCATCGATATTCATCATTGCCGACTCCTTTCCTGTGAGGCATGGTCCCCATTTGTTCTCATGTGGGAAAGTTGATTCTGCGATGGCGGAGCAGACCCCTAATCAGGCGCCACTGCGCAGCGCCGCTAAGGCAATCTACGATACGGTATACCCTTCGTCGGAATGGACGCCGGTGTCATTCGATGAGGCTGAGCGCCTTCAGACCATGCACTATCGAAACGCCGTCGCCGCTGCTGGCGACCCACGGAAAGCCTGCCGGTCTATTCCTTCCTGACCTGTGGCTATGATGGCGACGCTGCCACGCATGTTGTCGGCTCTATCCACCCCGGCCTGTCCTGTCATCCTTCAACCGGACGACTATGACCGCTGGCTGCGCGCGGATCTTGACGATGCGCTATCGCTGGCGTGCGCATATCCTAGCCAGTTGATGGGCGTCGGTGACGTTTGATTTACGTAACGAAGCTAAGGCCCTAATCCCATCCAATGTCTAATGTCCTCAAATTCCGCCGCCGCGAAAAGGCGCCCCGTTCGCCTGTCATGCTGGCAAGCTTCGCCATCATCGGCATCGCCGGAGGACTCGCCTCGCTCTCAATGCCCGATGGAGCGAAGGCCAGGGATGATGTCTCCCGCACCTTTGCCCTTTGCCATACCGGCGGCGGCACCAACTGCGTGGTTGATGGCGATACGATCTGGCTTGATGGGGAGAAGATCAGAGTTGCCGATATTGATGCGCCAGAAACGCACCCGCCGCACTGCCCAACAGAAGCAGAGTTAGGCGAGCGTGCGACGCGGCGGCTTCACCAATTGGTCAATGCCGGGCCATTCATTGTGGCCACGCTTGATCGCGATACCGATCGATATGGGAGAAAATTGCGGGTGTTGACACGGGGCGGTCAGTCACTCGGTGATGTGTTGGTTAGCGAGGGGCTAGCCCGGACATGGAGCGGCAGGCGGGAGCCATGGTGCTGAACGTCAGCGAATTCAGCCGCACGGGCATAATCGCCTGCCAGCTCAACCTTCATCTTTACGCTTAGGCGCTTATGACGACCTCAAGCCTGTGTTCGCCGCCAATCCGAAAGCCATCGTGTTTTCGGTCGGGGCAGCACCAAAATCATTAACGGGATGAACAATGATCGTGACACCGCTCTCACCAGCCGCCGCCGCTTTCCGTAACCGCGTTGAGGACGAAGCGGCCTTTCTCACGACGTGCGAAGGGGGCGACCCTGGCTCGCCCGAGAATCGGTCAATCTGGTTGCTGGGAATCGAACCTGGCTGGTCCCTCGCCGACGAAGCCGCCGATACTGAGATGGAAGGTGAGCGAGCAGCAAAGTTGGATGCCTACGCCGTCGAACTACAACTTGAATGGCCCTTCAATCGCAATGCTTTCAAGCTGCTCTGCGCGTTGGAGGGTGGGGATCCGGAGGATTTCCGCGCATTTGCGCAGCGTGCCCGTCCTTTCGAGCACGGTTCGACTGGATATTTCAAAGCAAATCTCTTCCCTGAACCTTGCAACAAGGTCGGGGAGTGGGACGCACATTCCGCTGCAAAGACCGGCTTCACCCGCAAGGATGACTACCGCGCGTGGCTGCGGGAAAATCGCTTCCGCGTGATGAAAAGTTGGATTGAACGCTGCCGACCCCGCTTGGTCATTGGCACTGGCCTGACCCACCTTGTAGATTTCCTTGAGATCACCGGTACACCCGGGACTCCGACAGTCCACACCATCACGGTGAACGGTCACGCGAAGAGATTACATGTCGCCACAAACGGGATGGTTCCCGTCGCCGTAATTCCTCACCTGAGCGGGGGACCCCACAGCCTGAACAGCAATGAAGCGATCAGACTGATTGCAGAGCAAATAAGAAGCGAAATCGGGGTTGAAAGTCCTGCTTAGGCATCACGCGGGTTCGATATGATCCACGGCGAGCAGATCGAACCCATCTCTTATGCCGACCACTTTGACCCGCGTGCCCAGAAGATGCTTGTGCCGCTTCAGGATGTCCAACCGCCATTCTCCACCGTCCGGCACACGCAGGATTGGATAAAGACCGTTCTCCAGCAAGATGCCGGTTAGCTCGTGACGGGTTGGCCGATGCATGACGCTTTGTGCTCCCGATAGCTAGGTCAAGAATTGGATCACAGCGTGATTTCTCGCTCAGAGAACCGCTGGACCGATTGTCGACCTATTTTCCGAGGCCCACCACATGACCAAAACGCCTTAATCTGGGCGTTTCGATCTGCGGAGTATGCCGCCCCTAATGAAAAAAGACTCCGCTCGACTGTGAAAAGCGGAGCCAGTCTGAGGAAATGCTTGTCGCGTGCGCAATGAAGAAAGGGGCGTTCGTCAGAACACCCCTTCCTGTTCATGCGGTTACGCAATCAGTAACGCCAGGAAATGCCCAGCGAAAGCTTGTTGTTGTCCACGCGGATGCCATTGGTATCCAGATCGCGGTTGAGGCCAGCGCTGCCATAATCTTCGATCAGATATTCAACGCGGATCGACGCCTGCGCGCCGACGCGCGTTTCCAGGCCTGCGCCGTAAACCAGGGCGTCCTGCATCGTCTTCGTGCCGTAGGTATCGACGCCGTCAAAAACCGTGGTCTTGAACTTGGTCGACTGCCAGCCGCCACGCGCATAAAGGGCGGTGCTGTCGGCGATCATTGCACCGAGGCGAGCGCTGAGGCCGAACGATTCGCGGGCCTTGACCTTGCCGCTGATGCTGTCCGTGCCGTCGTCAAGCTCAGCCGAAATGCTGGCGCCCGAGAAATTGGCGTTAGCTTCCACGCCGAAGAAGACGTTGTTCGACAGGGCATAGTCATAGCCGACATAAATGCCGCCGCCGATGCCGTTGCCGCTCAGGCCATCCAGGTCGAGCGTGCCGATGCCGATATCGGTGTCTTCGGCCTTCACTTCATAAGCGTCGCGGCTGATCTGCGCGCCGATGAATGGACCGGAAAAGGTTTCGGCATGAGCGGAAGTAGCTCCGGCGACGATCGCCAGAAGCGTCAAAGAAATTTTCTTCATAGTTCCCCTGAATTGGTTCGCGGAAATTTTTTGTTTCGGTTGCGACCCGATGTGGCGGGTAGTCGAGCAAGCAGATCAGGTCAAGCTCACAGCGATAGTTTCCGCAAAACTGTTGATTGATTACAACAGGTAAGCGTGCACGGAGGATGTGAGACTCACACGATGTGCGCCCTCGAAATTCTAGATCGAAGGCGGCTCGCTGCTGAACAATGGCTGCGGAAAAAGTGACCCGGCCGGATGGCCGGGTCAGGTAAAGGAAACTAAAGTTCCCTTCGGGTCGCAGGGGACTGCTGGCTGGATTAAGCCATTTTGCCTATCCGGGTTTTTCCCGGTGCTGCTCGCCGGATGGATCGACCGCGGCTCAGTGCCTGGCGCAGCAGGTGCATTGGGCCGATGATTACAATGGCTTGATCTGCTCAATGTCTCCTCAAGGAATTTCCCTGCTTCACGACCTTCAACGAACTCGGCAAGGCAACCGCATGATAATCCCTTCAGGCCAGGCACGATATGATGGCACGCGGGCGCCCATGGCTGATTTGTTACTGTTGCTGGCCTACGGCTTCGGCTTCTGGCTGACACTGGGGCTGGCAGCCTATTGGGGCGGTAGAGGTTTTTATTCCGTCTGGTTTCCGGCTGCGGGCCTCCGCCTCGCCGTGCTATGGCACGCCGGGCCGCGCCTTACGACAGCAATCGCCGCCGTGGAAATCGTGGTCAATTTGATCATGGGGCGTTTCAATCCGGGCTCGCCCGACCTGGCGATGACGCTGTGGGGCATCTTGCGGCCAGTTCTGGCTTACGGTGGCGTGGTAGCTGTCATCCGCTGGCTATCCACCGGCAGAAGAGCGGGCGTCATGGCGCCTCCAATGCCCTTCGGACTTGCCGCCGTTGCCGCACCTGGGGTCGCAGCGTTCAGCGCTCTGCCAGAAGCACTGCTGCGGCCAGACCGAACGGCAGTTGAAAGCGTTCAGGATATCATGATCTCGCTCACGGCCTTTGCTGTCGGCGACCTGTTGGGCGTGCTGATCATCGCGCCGCCGCTTCTCTGGGTGGCCGAGATGATCAGCCAGCGCCGAAGCGGCATGATTGCGGCTTTCCGCGAATGCGCAATTCGCGGGAGCGCAACGCTGGAGGCTGCGCTCCTACTGGCAGGCGGGATCGCCACGACCTGGCTCCTCAACCGAATTGGACTGGGGTCCCAGCCAATGCCCCTCATCCTGGCTGTCGCGTGGATTGGTTTGCGTTCTGGGCGCTTTCCTGTGTGGATTGCTTTGACAATCGTTAGCCTTCTTATCCTGCCGGAGACGGCGGGCGCGTTCAGCACAATTGATCGGCTGCACCTGCATCTTGACCTCGCGACTGTCGTGGTGGTCGGCTATCTTGCGGGCAGCTATTGCGACGCCCAGAAGCAGGCCCGCACGGACATCGAGCGGCGCGACCGGCTGCTCTTCCAGGCCGAGCGACTGAAGACCCTGCGTGCGATGTCGGTGGCAGTTATCCATGAGATCAGCCAGCCGCTATCGACCTTGGCGATCGAGGCGAAACATCTTCACGAAATCACGGACGGGGCCGACGACGAAATCATGCGGAGCGCTGCACTGGTGGATCGCAAGGCCGCGACATTATCCAACCTTGTGCGCCGCCTGCGACGGTTCGGCGGGGCGGCGGTGGACGAGCCGAGCGCGCTGCCGGTTTCGGCGCTGATCGAAAGCGTGGCCGCAATTGCAACTCCGGAAGCCAGAGATCAGGGTGCGTTCCTCAAGATCGGCCCGATCAATCCCGATCTTGTCGTGTTTGCGCAGGAGGTGGAACTGAGCCAGGCGCTGATGAACCTCCTGCGCAATGCCATCCACGCGGCGAATGACGGACAGGTCGAACTGACCGGCGAGAAGGAAGGAAAAAGTGTGCGGATCATGGTCACGAACCGCGTCGGAACCAGCCATCGCGCCAAGGCAGGCATGGGGGTCGGCGCTCTGGTTGCGCAGGCCATAGTGGAAGCGCATGGCGGGCATTTGGAAAAGGCGAAGGTTCATGACGGTGTGGCCCACGCTTCAATCATCCTGCCGCTTGCCGGAGACGATGCATGAACGCAGACGATCCCAAGGTCTACGTGGTGGATGATGACGCAGATCTGGGCGCCACCGTGGCGCGGTTGCTCTGTCGGCATGGCTTTAGCGCGCAGTCTTTCCTGGACCCGGTCCGGCTTCTCGATATTTATGCACCGGCGCCTGCAGCCTGCATCGTCACCGACGTGATGATGGATGATCTCGATGGCTTCGGCTTTGCCGACCGGGTCCGAGTCATAGATCCGGCAGTCGCGATCATTTTCATGACGGCATGGCCGACGACCGCAAATGCCGTCGATTCGGTGCGTCGCCATGGAGGGATTGATTACCTTGAGAAGCCGCTTGATGAAGCGCGGCTGCTTGCCGCGGTCAGTGAAGGTGTGGATTGGTCGGTCCGGAAAAGACAGCAGCTCGCCCGCACCGCCACATTGTCTCCGCGCGAAAGAGAAGTGTTCGACCTGCTCGTGCAGGGTCACAGCAACAAGGTCATCGCTGCCATGCTGGAGCTCAGCCCTAAAACGGTTGAGGATCACCGGGCGTCGATCATTTCCAAAACGGGCGCTAACGGGTTGGCCCAACTGATCGCTCTGGCATCGCTGGACTAATTTTCATGGACCCACCCGCACGCTTCGGGCTTAAGCCGCGGACCTGGACGCCATTCTCATTAAAGCGCCGCTGGTGGAAGACGAGCTCATGCTAACCCTGAACCCACTTCTACAAAGCCGGACGCCAGCGTCATGACGACCGAAATCAAGGAGACGATATCGCGCGCCTCGTCGGGGCCTTTACTAGCGGGTCCGACAAAGATCCGGGGCTGGGGCCGATCTTCGATGACCAAATTGGCGTTCACCGGGCAAGCCTTGAATGGCAGGTCCCGCCAGGACCTTCCGGCGGCATCCGACCAGACCCGGTCTTTTGTAACGCGGCGGCCAAGGTCGGCTTCTGACAAAAGTCAGACGCTTCTTGATTAAATCCATATATCTATTATCGCGGATATATGGACGACGACTCAGCTATATCGACCCTTGGTGCGCTCGCCCAAGGCACCCGCCTCGATGCATTCCGCCTGCTGGTCCGGCATGAGCCTGACGGCCTGGCCGCCGGCGAGGTCGCTAAGGCGCTCGACGTTCCGCAGAACACCATGTCGGTGCATCTCGCGACCCTGGCGCGTGCCGGACTGATCCGGTCGGAGCGGCGCAGCCGCATCATCAACTACCGCGCCGATCTCGACCAGTTGAAGGCGCTCACCCTGTTTCTCGTGAAGGACTGTTGTGGAGGCAAGGCGGAGCTTTGCGAGCCGCTTATCGCCGAGCTTAATCCTTGCTGCTGAAGGCTCCCATGACCGTCGATATCATCATCTATCACAATCCCGCGTGCGGGACGTCGCGCAATACGCTGGCGATGATCCAGAACGCCGGCATCGAGCCGCGCGTCATCGAGTATCTGAAGACGCCGCCCAACCGCTCGCGTCTCGTGTCGCTGATCGGCCGCATGGGTATCACGCCGCGCGCGCTGCTGCGTGAGAAGGGCACGCCCTATGCCGAGCTTGGCCTGGGCGACCCGGCGCTAAGCGATGACCAGCTCATCGACGCGATGATCGCGCATCCAATCCTCATCAACCGCCCGATCGTCGTCTCGCCGCTCGGCGTGAAGCTGTGCCGCCCGTCCGAAGATGTGCTGGACCTGCTGCCGGCCCGGCAGCGCGGTGCTTTCACCAAGGAAGATGGCGAGAAGGTCATCGACGACGCGGGCAACAGGATCGGCGCATGACCACCGCCGGGTCGGCCAAGCCGGCGATCAGCACATTCGAGCGCTATCTCAGCATCTGGGTGGCGCTGTGCATCGTGGTGGGGATCGCGCTCGGCTATGCGCTGCCCAGCCTGTTCGGCACGATCGCCTCGGCCGAAGTGGCGCGGGTCAACCTCGTGGTCGCGGTGCTGATCTGGCTGATGATCATCCCCATGCTGCTAAAGATCGACCTCCGCGCGCTTGGGTCGGTCCGCCAGCATTGGAAGGGCGTCGGCGTCACCCTGTTCATCAATTGGGCGGTGAAGCCGTTCTCGATGGCGCTGCTCGGCACTCTATTCCTAGGCTGGCTGTTCCGGCCCTTGCTTCCGGTGGGTGAAATCAGCTCCTATATCGCCGGTCTGATCCTGCTCGCCGCCGCGCCCTGCACGGCGATGGTGTTCGTCTGGTCCAACCTCTGCGAGGGCGAGCCGACCTACACGCTGAGCCAGGTCGCGTTGAACGACGTGATCATGGTGTTCGCCTTCGCGCCGCTGGTCGGGCTGCTGCTCGGCGTCGCGTCGATCACGGTGCCTTGGGACACGCTGCTGATCTCGGTCATGCTCTACATCGTCGTGCCCGTTATCGTCGCGCAGATCGTCCGCAGCGCCGTTATCGGATCGGGCGGACAGGCAGCACTGGACCGGCTGCTGGCCCGGCTCGGACCGGTCTCGCTACTGGCGCTGCTGACCACGCTGGTACTGCTGTTCGGGTTTCAGGGCGAGGCGATCATCGCCCATCCGCTCGTCATCGCGCTGATCGCCGTGCCGATCCTGATCCAGGTCTATTTCAACGCCGGGCTAGCCTATTGGCTGAGCCGCAGGCTCGGTGTGGCATGGTGCGTCGCGGCCCCGGCTGCGCTGATCGGCGCCTCCAACTTCTTCGAGCTGGGGGTCGCCGCGGCGATCAGCCTGTTCGGGCTCAACTCGGGCGCGGCGCTGGCGACCGTGGTCGGCGTGCTGGTCGAGGTGCCGGTGATGCTGTCGGTCGTCTCGATCGTGAAGCGGACGCGGCCCTGGTACGAGGCGCGAGCGGCATGACCCAGATCTATTTCTCGGAGTCTCAGCACGCTGATGATGTTCTGCGACTCGCGCTTGGCGCCGCGCAGCTCCCGACCGACGATCTCGGCGGTCCCGATCAGATGTTCTTCAGTCTGTCCGACGATGAAGGGCTGATCGGGTTCATCGGCCTGGAGGGCGATGGTGCAGATCGGCTGCTCCGGTCGCTGGTCGTGCTGCCGACACGTCGCGGCAGGGGCTATGGTCGGATGCTGGTCGAGCGCCTTGAAGGCGTCGCCGACGGCGCGGTCGAACGGCTGCATCTCCTGACCAACGGCACCGGGGAGTTCTTCCGCAGGCTCGGTTACGCCGATGCCGATCGCGGTGCCGCGCCGGCCTTCATCGCAGCGACCGCGCAGTTCACGTCGCTGTGCGGTCCGCGCGCGACCTATCTCGTCAAGGATCTTGTATGACGCGCCTTCGTAACCTGATCGACCCCGACCATTTGCCTGCGCTCGATCTCAGCATCGCCATCACCCGGCCCGGCGCCGGCATGGGCGATGATCAGCCGCCGCCGCGTATTCTGTTGCTCTACGGGTCGCTGCGCGAACGCTCGTTCAGCCGCCTCGCGGCCGAGGAAGCGGCACGGCTGCTGATCCTGTTCGGCGCCGAGGTGCGGATATTCGATCCGAGCGACCTGCCGCTCCCTGATCAGGTGAAAGGCGACGATCATCCCGCCGTCCATGATCTGCGCCAGCATGCGCTATGGTCCGAAGGCATGGTCTGGTGCAGCCCCGAGCGGCACGGCCAGATCACCGGCATCATGAAGGCGCAGATCGACCATCTGCCGCTGGAGTTCGGCGGCATGCGGCCGACCCAGGGCCGCACCCTCGCGGTCATGCAGGTGTCGGGCGGCTCGCAGTCGTTCAACGCGGTCAACACGTTGCGCCTGCTCGGCCGCTGGATGCGGATGATCACCATCCCGAACCAGTCGAGCGTGGCGATGGCGTTCAAGGAGTTCGACGAGGCCGGCCGCATGCGTCCGTCGAGCTATTACGACCGTATCGTCGATGTGATGGAGGAGCTGGTTCGCTTTACTATCCTGACCCGCTCTCACGCTGGTCAACTCGTCGATCGCTATTCCGAACGGAAGGCCGCACAGGCGAAGCGTGATGCTGCGGCCGATCTTGCCTCGCGCGCTTTCGGCTGATGGCCGCAGGTTGCCCGCCACCTAGACTTAGAATATCTGCTTATTCTGAAAACAGCCTTTCAGGCTAACCCATCCAAACGGCAGCTAAGTCCCAAGCGTCACGAGGCCGGCTCCTCGTCTCTGGCGAGGAGCCGACGGCTTAGATTTCGGTGTTTTCGGCAAGGGCAAGCGCATCTTCTACGTCGATCCCAAGATAACGCACTGTGTTCTCGATCTTGCTATGGCCGAGAAGGATCTGGACAGCTCGCAGATTGCCGGTCGCCCTGCAGATGATCGATGCCTTTGTTCGCCGAAGCGAATGGGTGCCATACTCGCTTCGCATAAGGCCGACCCCCGTCACCCATTCGTCGACAAGCCGAGCATACTGCCGTGTGCTCAGGTGCCCATTGTGATCAACCCGGCTCGGGAACACATAATCGTCCACCGTGCCACCCCGGAGTTCTAGCCATGCCAGCAAGCTCGCCCGAGCATCTGGCAGCAGTTCGAACTGAACGGGCCGGCCTGTCTTCTGCTGCATTACTATTGCCCGTGTTCGGATCTGCCCGCCACTGACAAGGTCACCGATCTTCATCTGCACCAGGTCGCAGCCCCGAAGCTTGCTGTCGATCGCAAGATCGAAAAGCGCCCGATCTCGCAGGCGGCGGCGCTGATTGAGGTAGAAGCGGATTTCCCAGATCTGTTTCGGTTTCAGAGCCCGCTTTGCACCAACGGTCCTTCCGGCATTCCAAACCGGGCGCTTGGTGGCGGTGAGTTCGGTCTCAGGCATCTCCATGGTCGTTCTCCTATGGCCACGTTGGCCATTTGCAGAACGCTTGCCGATGACGATGCGCAGGAGTGGCTTTGCGGCCCGTGCCGACCAAATTAAGTTTTCTCCGCTCTCGCCTGAACAGCTGCTTAGGCCAGAATCTGCCATCTATTTGGGTCGCGGATGCTGAGCAGCAATGCGGTCCATTGCCGTCTACCGAGCCATATCCGGGTCTCGGTTCTCCTCATCAAACGCCCGCGGCGTCGCGGTCGTCCTCGCCAGACATGCGCTCGATGATCGGGCAATCGGGGCGGTCGTCGCCGTGGCAGCGTTCGGCCAGTTCCAGCAGCGTTTGCCGAAGCGCCTGAAGCGCCTCGGCCTTGCGGCCCAGTTCTTCGGCGCGGGCGACGGCGAGTGCCTTGACATCGGCGCTGGCGCGCTGGCTGTTGCTCCACAGCCCGAGGAGATCGCGGATATCCTCGATTGGAAAGCCGAGATCGCGGGCATTGGCGATGAAGTGCAGGCGATGGACATCGGCATCGGCATAATCGCGATAGCCGCTGTCCCGGCGCGACGGCGGTGGAATGAGGCCGATCTTCTCATAATGGCGGATCATCCGCTGCGAGACGCCGCTCGCCTTTGAGGCTGCGCCGATATTCACAGCTTCACCTGGTTTAGCCGCAGCGCGTTGGCGACGACGCTCACCGACGACAAGGCCATCGCCGCCGCCGCGATCATCGGCGAGAGCAGGATGCCGAAAAACGGATAAAGCAATCCGGCCGCAATCGGCACGCCCGCCGCATTATAGATGAACGCGAAGAACAAGTTCTGGCGGATATTCGACATCGTCGCCTCACTGAGCTGGCGGGCGCGGACGATGCCGTTGAGATCGCCCTTGAGCAAGGTCACGCTCGCACTTTCCATCGCGACGTCGGTGCCATGGCCCATGGCGATACCGACGTCCGCCGCCGCGAGGGCCGGTGCGTCGTTGACCCCGTCGCCCGCCATGGCGACAATGCGGCCTTCCTGTTTCAGCCGCACGACGACCGCCGCCTTCTGATCGGGCAGCACATCGGCCTCGACCGCATCGATACCGAGCCGGCGTGCAACCGCTTCGGCCGTCGTGCGGTTATCGCCGGTCAGCATCACCACCTTGATGCCGTCAGCGCGCAGGGCGGCCAGCGCTTCGGGCGTCGTCGGCTTGATCGGATCGGCGATGGCGAAGATGCCCACGGCCCGATCAGCCAGCCCCATGAAGATCGCGGTCGCGCCGTCCGCACGCAGTGCATCGGCCTGTGTGGCGAGGGACGCGGTGTCGATCCCCGCTTCCGCCAAAAAACGCGCATTGCCGAGCGTGACAGGCCGGCCCTCGACCATTCCCAGCGCCCCCTTGCCGGTCGGCGAATCGAAGTCGCTGACGGGAGGAATGTCGATGCCCCGGCCCGTTGCCGCGTCGACGATCGCCAGCGCCAGCGGATGTTCGGAGGCGCGTTCCACCCCGGCGGCGATCCGCAGCAATTCCGTCTCCTCGAACCCGTCCGCTGCGACGATGCGGGTGACGGCGGGCTTGCCTTCGGTGAGCGTGCCGGTCTTGTCGACCACCAGCGTGTCGACCTTTTCCATATGCTCCAGCGCCTCGGCATTCTTGATGAGCACGCCAAGCCCCGCACCGCGCCCGACGCCGACCATGATCGACATCGGCGTCGCCAGCCCCAACGCGCAGGGGCAGGCGATGATGAGAACGGATACCGCCGCGATCAGCCCATGGGCAAAGCGCGGCTCAGGTCCCCAGACGCCCCAGATAATGAAGGCGAGGACAGCGACCCCGATGACAACCGGCACGAACCAGCCCGAGACCTGATCGGCCATGCGCTGGATCGGCGCGCGCGAGCGCTGTGCCTCGGCGACCATCTGGACAATGCGCGACAGCATGGTGTCGCGCCCGACCTTGTCGGCGCGGATGACCAGGGCCCCGCTCTGGTTCATCGTGCCGCCGATCACCCTGTCGCCATCCGACTTGGTGACGGGCATGGATTCGCCCGTCACCATCGATTCATCGAGCGCCGAACGCCCTTCCTCGACCACGCCATCGACCGGCACCTTTTCGCCGGGCCGCACTCGCAAACGGTCGCCGACCGCCACATCCTCCAGCGGGATTTCCGCTTCGCTGCCGTCCTTGTCGATGCGCCGCGCTGTTTTGGGGGCGAGATTGAGCAACGCCTTGATCGCCCCGGAGGTGCGTTCGCGCGCGCGCAGTTCCAGCACCTGCCCCAGCAACACCAGCACGGTGATGACGGCGGCGGCCTCGAAATAGACCGCGACGGTCGCATCGGCGGCGCGGAAGGCATCCGGGAAGATGCCGGGCGCCAGCGTTGCGACGACGCTATAGGCCCATGCGACGCCGGTCCCCATCGCGATCAGCGTGAACATATTGAGGTTGCGGGTTTTCAGCGAAGCCCAGCCACGCTCGAAAAAGGGCCAGCCCGCCCACAGTACGACCGGCGTCGCCAGCGCGAACTGGATCCAGATCGACAGTTTCATGGGCACGAGATGATGCAGCGCGGGGAACAGATGCCCGCCCATTTCAAGGATGAAGACCGGGAGGGCCAGCACGAGGCCAATCCAGAAACGCCGCGTTATGTCGGTCAGCTCGGCGCTTGGCCCAGTATCGGCGCTGACCATTTCCAGCTCAAGCCCCATGCCGCAGATGGGGCAGGCGCCGGGATGGTCCTGCCGGATCTCCGGGTGCATCGGGCAGGTCCACATCGTCCCCGCCGGAGCATCGACGACGCGATCGGCCGACTTGTTCAGATAGGCTTCCGGGTCCGCAATGAACTTCTCGCGGCAACGGGCGCCGCAGAAATGGTAGTCGTGGCCGGCATGGCTCGCATGGCGCACCGTCTTCTGCGGATCGACGGTCATGCCGCAAACCGGGTCGACGACCAGCCCGGCGGAATGCTTGCCGTGACCTCCGCAGCAGTCATGATCCCCGGGATGCGCGCTGTGATTCGACTCGGCCATTACACTGCCTCCTTCCATCACAGGGCAATATGGAGTTTGACACTATGTCAGGGTCAATAGGCGCTTGACCTTATCATTGTGTCAAGGTGCATGGAGAGTTCGAGAAGGATTCGAATCGTTGTCACCCATGGCCCAATCCCCCAACAGGCCCCACCACCCGCCAGGGCTTGTGATGAAGTTGCTTTCGTCACTTCTGATCGCGCTTGCCATGCTCGTCTCGTCCGTATTCACGGCGAGCGGCACTGCAGCGGCTATGCCGCATCAGGGTGCAATGGAGATGGCTTCGGTCGCGGGGCATTGTGCCGGAAGCGAAGCTCCCTCCGATCGTAAATCTCCCGAACCCGCCATGCACTGCGCCATTGCCTGCGCGGCGTTCCCGGCAATGGCGCCCTTCATTGGGCAGCGGTATCGGCCAACAAAGACCTTATATTCGGTTGTGGGACAGAAACATCTCGCCGCGATCACGCTTGAGGGAGAAACGCCGCCGCCGCGCATGACTCCGAGGAATTGAGGTTCATCCACTTTCTTCCGGAGATTAGTCATGAAGTTGATAATTGCTGCGATCACGATGATGATCGCCACGCCAGCCTTCGCCCAGGGCGTCGCACCGGCCGATGTGCACAACCAACACAGCAGGCAGGGCGGAAAGACCGGTCATGACATGCATGAAGGTCACGATATGTCCGGCGGCCGCTGCGACAAGGGTGCTGATGGCAAGATGGCCTGCTGCGAGAAAATGAAGGTCGAGGGCAAGGCGAAGGCGCCTGCCGCCGATCCGCATGCCGGACATGGCACGGGTCAGCACTGATCGGACGCGAACCGGGAGGCGGCTTTCCCGCCTCCCGGTTCCTTCAGCACATAGAAGGCTCCCCAGTGGAGCCGAGGACAAAATCATGACACAGACGATCGATCGACGATCCCTACTGCGTGCCGGCGCGGTCGGTGCCGCCGGACTGGGCTTTTCCGGCCTGTTTCCGGCTTGGGCGCAATCGGGTTCGGCAGGTCTGGCCGGCTCGCCGGGGCTGGCAACGCAGATGCCCACGCTTTCGGGCGAGGATATCCACCTCAAAATTGCGAACACCCCCTTTACGGTCGGCGGACGCACCGGCCATGCCGTCACGATGAACGGCGTATTGCCCGCGCCGCTGATCCGGCTGCGCGAGGGGCAGAATGTTCGCCTCCATGTCGAGAATACGCTCGACGAAGATAGCTCGATCCATTGGCACGGGCTGATCGTCCCGTTCCAGATGGACGGGGTGCCGGGCGTCAGCTTTCCCGGTATCAAGCCGCACACCACCTTCGTCTATGAATTTCCGATTGTTCAGAGCGGTACTTATTGGTATCACAGCCACTCCGGGTTGCAGGAGCAGCAGGGCCATTATGGCCCGATCGTGATCGATCCGGCAGAGCCCGATCCGGTCGCCTATGATCGCGAGCATGTGATCGTGCTGAGCGACTGGACGTTCCTGCATCCGCACCAACTCGTCACCAAGCTCAAGGTGGAAGGCGGCTATTTCAACCGCCAGAAGCAGACCCTGTTCGGCATGTTGAAAGGCGGTCCTGAGGAGAAAATGTCCGCGGCCGACCGCGCGATGTGGGGGAAAATGCGGATGGACCCGGCGGATATCGCCGACGTGACGGCTGCCACCTACACCTATCTCGTCAACGGCCATGGTCCGCAGGAAAACTGGACCGGCCTGTTCCGTCCCGGCGAGCGGGTGCGGCTGCGCATCGTCAATGCCGCCACCATGACGATCTTCAACATTCGCATTCCCGGTCTGCCGATGACCGTGGTCAGTGCCGATGGGCTGAATGTCCGCCCGGTCACGGTGGACGAGTTCCAGATCGGCAATGCCGAAACCTACGATGTCATCATCGAGCCGACAGAAGACAGGGCGTTCACCTTCGTCGCGGAATCGATCGATCGGTCCGGCATGGGTCGCGCCACGCTCGCCCCGCGCCTGGGCATGGCCGCACCTGTCCCGCCACTGCGCCCGCGTCCCACCCTCACCATGAAAGACATGGGTATGGGCGGCATGGATCACGGGGACATGGCGGGCATGGACCACAGCGCCATGGCCGGGATGGATCATGGCGCAATGGCCGCCGGAACAAGCGCGGCGACGGCGGGGCATGGCGGTTCCCATTCGATGGGCAGCATGAACATGCGCGACAAGTCTTTGGTGCCCGACAGCGTCAAGGTCGGCGTCGGCGTCGATGCCATCGCCATGGCGCCGGTCGACCGTACCGGCGACCCCGGTCTTGGGTTGGAGGATGTCGGCCACAAGGTGCTGACCTATCGGGATCTGATGTCGTTCACTCCCAACCCCGATACGCGGCCGCCAAGGCGCACGATCGAGGTTCATCTCACCGGCAACATGGAGCGCTTCATGTGGTCGTTCGATGGTGAAAAATTCAGCGAGGGCGTCGAGCCGATCCGGTTCGAACGCAACGAACGCGCACGCGTCGTCCTCATCAACGATACGATGATGACCCACCCGATCCATCTGCACGGCCATTTCTTCGAGCTGGTGAACGGCCACACGGGCAGCTATCCGCGCAAGCACACCGTCAATGTGCTGCCCGGCGGCAAAGTCAGCTTCGACCTGACGGCGGATGCGCCGGGCGACTGGGCATTCCACTGCCATCTGCTGCTGCACATGCACGCGGGCATGTTCCGCGTCGTCACCGTCCGTCCACTGGAGGGAGAGGCGGCATGAAATATCTCGCAGCAATCCTTCTCGCGGCGGTGGCGACGCCTGCGCTGGCGCAGCACCAGCATCATGAGGCACCGGTCGATCCTCACGCGCACCATGCGACGGAGGCGGAAGCGGACAATCCTCATGATGGGCAGGACCAGCCGCACGCCCCATCATCCTTCCCGGCGGATGAACATGCAGGCCACGCAATGCCATCACAATCCGCCCATGAAGCGCACACGGCCCATGCACACCACGCGCCCGGCATTCCCGATCCGCCGGTGGCGCCACCATCCGCTGCGGCATTGACCGGTCCCGATCATGCGGCCGATGCCATTTACGGCACTCCGGCAATGGCCCCAGCGCGCGAAATCGTCCGCAAGGAACATGGCGATATCAAAAGCGGTATGATCCTGATCGATCAGCTCGAAGCGGTCATCAGCAAGGGCAAGGACGGTTACGCTTGGGATGCGCAAGGCTGGTATGGCGGCGACATCG
Organism: Sphingobium sp. HDIP04; assembly: GCF_000445085.1. NCBI lineage: Bacteria > Pseudomonadati > Pseudomonadota > Alphaproteobacteria > Sphingomonadales > Sphingobiaceae > Sphingobium > Sphingobium sp. HDIP04. The sequence continues at coordinate 40,752 of NZ_ATDO01000112.1, forward strand.
ACAGGCTTTGGATCAAGACCGAGGGTGAAAGCAGCTTCGACGAAAGTCCGACACATGCCGAAGCGCAGGCGCTCTGGAACCATGCGCTCGAGCCGTGGTGGAATTTTCAGACCGGCATCCGGCAGGATTTTGGCACGGGGCCAAACCGGACTTATGCCGTTGTCGGCGTCCAGGGCCTTGCCCCTTACTGGTTCGAAATGGGTGGGGCGCTGTTCCTGTCGAACAGGGGTGACGTCACCGCGCGGATCGAAGCGGAATATGATCAGCGTCTGACCCAGAAACTGATCCTCCAGCCGGCAATCGAATTCAACCTTGCCGCACAGGACGTCCCCGAACTGGGCATAGGCTCTGGCCTCTCCACCGCCGAACTGGAGCTACGGCTGCGCTACCAGTTCGTGCCCGAGTTCGCGCCCTATGTCGGCGTTCAATATGAGCGCGCTTTCGGCGACACTGCCGATTTTCGCCGGGCGCAGGGCGAGAAGGCAGGGGGATGGAATCTCCTAATCGGAATCCGTTCCTGGTTCTGAGGACGACAGTTTCCAGGCTGGCACGCGTCGCTGATGTTGGCCAGTCTGGATTTTGGTCTACTGGCTCGGAGCGGAGGCATCAACGCACGCGAGGCGTCCGCTCCTGCGAAAAGCTGTCGTTCGCCACTGCAATCGTGACCGGCAGGTAAGTCGAAGGGTTTCGGGCGCCGACAGGCGTACGAAAGTCTTACAAGTACGACCCGCGGTGAGGCTCGCACAGGTCTATGGGTAAAAGGGCTTTGGTGTGGATTGGGGTGACTGAAGCAAGCCTACCGGCCAGCCCGTGATGGGCGGAACAGCATAGAAGTCAGATGGCCATTGTGTTCGAAGCGCCGCTGATCCTGCTGGCAATGAGCCCAGTTTTGACTGTGCTGGCGGCGTCGACACACCTATCCCCATGGGCCGTGGCGCAACGTTCACGGCCATCATGCAGGGTAAGCCATGCCGGATCATGACGTGTTCTTCCGGCTCGGCGGCGCCGATTGCGGCGGAGCGCGGGGCTGGCACCAGCGAGCGAAGTCCTCAATAATGGTCATGTGCCCGCCGCAACATGGGCATGGCGGGCAATGATTGGGCTGTTTGTCGGATTCGGTGTCGGTCTCCTCAATCGGCGCGGCGACGCCAAGCAGCCTGCGGGCCAGCGCCATGGCTTCTTTGTGCGTTGAACTGGCAAGCAGGCCGTAATGCCGGATGCGGTGGAAACCGCGCGGCAAGACGTGGATCAGGAAGCGGCGGGTGAACTCGTCGGTGGCCAGCGTCATGGCCTGCTGGCGCTCGCCACCGTCGCGGCGATAATCCTTGTACCGGAACGTCACGCCGGTCTCGTCGAAGGCAATGAGGCGCCGGTTCGAGATGGCAACGCGGTGCGTGTAGCGCGAGAGATAGGCCAGCACCGCCTGCGGCCCGGCAAAGGGCGGCTTGGCATAGACCACCCAGCGCTTTTTCCTGATCGGCGATAGATGCCGCAGGAACGCCTTGCGTGTCGCGAGGCCCGCCAAGGTGCTGAAGAAGGACAGCTTGTCGGCATCGAACAGCGCCAACAGACGCGTGAGGAACAGGCGGCGGAACAATGCCCCCAGCACGCGCACCGGTAGCAGGAAGGCTGGGCGCGACGAGATCCACCGTGTGCCGTCCAGCGCGATGCCGCCGCCGGGCACGATCATGTGCACATGCGGGTGGTGGGTGAGTGCCGATCCCCACGTATGCAGCACGGCGGTGATGCCAACCCGCGCACCGAGGTGCTTGGGATCGGCCGCGATGGTCAGCATCGTGTCCGCAGCCGCGCGGAACAGCAGGTCGTAGATCACTGCCTTGTTTTGCCAGGCAATGTCGGCGATCTCGGCAGGCAGCGTGAACACGACGTGGAAGTAACCGACCGGCAAGAGATCGGCCTCGCGCGCGGCCAGCCATGTGCGCGCGGCGGCGCCCTGACACTTGGGACAGTGCCGGTTGCGACAAGAGTTGTAGGCGATCCGCCAGTGCCCGCAGTCGTCGCAGGCCTCGACGTGACCGCCCAGCGCGGCGGTGCGGCAGTTCTCGATGGCCGTCATGACCTTGAGCTGGCCTAGGCTGAGATGCCCGGCATGGGCTGCGCGATACGCGGGCCCGGCGCTACGGAAGATGTCGGCGACCTCGAGCGAGGCGCGCACCGGCTCAGCCGGGAGGCACTACCTGCGCCTCGAGCAGCGTCGTCAATTTGTCCAGCGGGCTGATGACCGCGCGCACCGTTCGAGTTGCGACCGTGGTGTAGAAAGCGGTTGTCTCGAGGTTCGCATGCCCGAGCAGCGCCTGGATAATCCGAATATCGACGCCGTCTTCCAGCAGATGCGTGGCGAAGCTGTGCCGCAGAGTATGCGGGCCAACCCGTTTTTTGATACCCGCAGCCTCGGCAGCATCGACAACGATCCGATGGAGCTGCCGGGTACTAAGCGGCTTGAGATAGTGCATGCCTGGGAACAGCCAGCCATCGGCATGCATGACGCCCTGCTTGCTGCCAACCGTCCACCACTCACGCAAAAGGGCAAGAAGGTCAGCGGGCAGGAGCGCATTGCGATAGCGCCCGCCTTTACCGCGCTCTACGCGCAGGAGCATGCGCTTGCTGTCGACATCGCGGACCTTCAGCATCGTCACTTCGGCGGCGCGCAAGCCAGCGCCATACGCAACGGACAGTGCAGCCTTGTGCTTCAGGCAGTTGGTCCCGCCAAGTAGGAGCACGACCTCATCGCGGCTGAGGACAACGGGCAAGGAGCGCGGATTCTTGACTGTGTAGAGCTTGCGGGACAGATCCGGGCGATCAATGGTGTGAGTGAAAAAGAAACGCAGCGCAGAAACGATGCTGTTCATGGTCGGGATGCCAATGCCTGCCTCGCGCTGTTCGACCTGGAATCGCCGGAGCTCTTCCACGGTCGCAGTATCGGGGGGACGCCCAAGATATGTGGCGAACCTCGCGACATGCCGCACGTAATCGAACTGAGTCTTCCGCGTGAACCGGCGCATGTTCATGTCTTCGATCATGCGCTGACGTAGGGAACTGACAGGGGCATTAGAAAGGATGTTGGTCATCGTACGGCTCCTTGGTTCAAAGGAGCCACGATCGTCTGCCTACTTGGCGCAGACCTCAACTTCGACCCAGGCCGCAGACCGGCCGGCAAAGCTCAGGGCAAACACCACTCCCGCGCCAGCGGGTTCGTACATGTCCCAAGCACTGTCCTCCATTCGCTCGATCACGGCCGTCTACGATTGTCTGGTTTTGGGCGCTTGTGTACGAAAGCCTCCCATGCAGGAACCCGCGATTTCGGTCCTCCGCATCGGTCAGCTCGCGGCATGCAGGAGTTAGGCGTCGTCGTAGCCTGTCGGGCCGGTCGGCAGAGCCGGGCTGGCGGCGCCGGCGGGTGAAAGGTCGATCTAGCAATCGCATCCTCAGCCCCCACGAGATGGAACGGTAGAACTGCGAATGCCAACGCTTGGAGCAGGAGCGACAGCAGGATCAACCGCAAGGCTCGGGTGCGTCAGCGCGCGCTGACGGCATTGCCTTGGAGATATTGCTCATAATCACTGCATAGCTGGCCGTGAGCACGGCGCGCGTCCGGTTGCCACCGTCATCCGCATCACTGTCCTCATCCAGCAGATCCACCAGCCTCGGCGGGTCATGATAGACGAGCGACCATTCGGAGAGCACAACTTGCCACGGCGAAGCGCACAGAGCCATGATCGCCATGGCCGAGAGTGCCAGCACAGCCAGCGCGGTGCCCTCCTGCCAGCGGTCGACGTCGATTTTGACCGACAGACTGCTCAGCGCGAAGACGGCGAAGGAGATGACGGCGACCGGCGTGCTGAGGCTGCCACGGATCGCCTCACGGCGGGAGCGCTCGCTGAAGAACAGGCTTCGGCTATGCTCCAGATGAAGCTCGCTGACCCGGCGGATACTCACCGCTCGCTCACGCCATCGGCCTGCTATGGCGGAAGCGCGCATAGCGATTGAGCAGATCGTTGATGAGCTGCTCCTGGGTGTAGCCGGTCACATCGTGCGGCTGGTCACTGTCGGAGGAATGCGCCATCGCGCGGTAGTGCAGGCGCTCCCGCTCGGACGCCTTGAGCGGCTCCGCCCAGGCAAAGCTGGGGGCACGAAATCCGCGGGCGCGAAGCTGATACCGGAACCCGCCGCGCTCGCCGTGCGAAACATGAAGCTCCGCCAGATCGGCACCGTGAACCAGAGTCGGCGACAGGCCGCTTTCGCGCATCTGGGCTGCCACCGCCTGGAGCGCCGGCGCGGCGGTGTTCGTCAGGAACGCTGCAATCTCGCCCCTGGCGTAGAAGCGCGTGATGGTGGCAAGGCGCTGCTGCCAGCCGACGGGCGCTTCAGCGATCCCGACTTGATCCTCGGAGGAAAGATCCAATGCCTCCCTGCCTTCCATCTGGAGCGCGCGCAACAGGCCGTAGCAGATGAAGACCATCACGATCGCGAAGGGCAGCGCGCTGGCGATCGCCGCGGTCTGGAGCGCCTGGAGACCGCCGGCGACCAGCAGCACGGCGGCGATGCCGCCGGCGCACACCGCCCAGAACACCCGCTGCCAAACGGGAGGATTCTCCGCCGCGCCCGATGTGATCATGTCGATGACCAGCGCACCGGAATCCGCCGAGGTCACGAAAAAGGTGATGATCAGCAAAGTGGCGATGCCGGAAACGACGGTTGCCAGCGGCAGCTGCTCCAGTGTCTCGAACAGCGCCACAGGAAGGTTGTTGGCGACCGTGTCGGCAATGTTCGCGGCCCCGGTCAAGTCCAGCGCGATAGCCGTGTTGCCGAACACCGTCATCCACAGGAAGGTGAACAGCGTCGGCACGAGCAGTACGCCGCCCACGAACTGGCGAATGGTGCGCCCGCGGGAGATGCGCGCGATGAACATGCCGACGAAGGGCGACCAGGCGATCCACCAGCCCCAATAGAACAGGGTCCAGTCGCCAAGCCAGGGATTGGGCTCATAGGCGTAGAGCCGGAAGGTGCGCTGGACGACCTCGCTCAGATAGCTACCGATATTCTGGACGAACGCCTGAAGCAGGAACACGGTCGATCCTGCGACCAGCACGAAGGCGAGCAGGAGCCCGGCGAGAGCGATATTGAGTTCGGAAAGGCGCTTCACGCCCTTGTCCAGCCCCATCACGACCGACAACGTGGCCATGCCCGTGATGGCGGCGATCAGCACAAGCTGCACGGGCGCGTTGGTCGGCAGGCCCAACAGGTAGCTGAAGCCGGCATTTACCTGCAGCACACCGAGGCCGAGCGAGGTTGCGACGCCGAACATCGTGCCCAGCACCGCGAAAATATCCACTGCATGTCCGATGGGCCCGTGGATGCGCTGCCCGATCAGCGGATACAGCGCCGAACGGATCGTGAGTGGCAGGCCCCGGCGAAAGGCGAAATAGGCGAGCGCCAGCCCGACGACGATGTAAATCGCCCAGGCGTGCAGCCCCCAGTGAAAGAAGGTCAGCACCATCGCCTGGCGCGCCGACTCGATTGTCCGCCCCTCGCCGACTGGCGGCGAGGCATAATGCTCGATCGGTTCGGCCACGCCGAAGAAGATCAGGCCGATGCCCATGCCGGCGCTGAACAGCATCGCGAACCAGGACAGATAGCTATAATCCGGCTCGCTGTCGTCCGGTCCCAATTTTATGTCGCCATAGCGGCTGAGCATCAGGAACAGGACGAACACCAGGAAGCCCGCCACCGCGGCGATGTAGAACCAGCCGAAGTCGGCGACGATCAGCGCCTGCACGTCCGTGAAGATCCGGTTCGCCAATTCCGGCGCCATGGCACCGAACAGTGCGAAGGCGAGGATTAACCCGGCCGAAACGAAGAAGACGGGCGGATTGATCTTCAACTTCCGCCTGGCGCTTGGTCCCGCCATGTCCTTGGCAGACGGCTGCGTCAATCTATTCTCCTCCTGCCGCCAAGGCGTTGCCTACAGAGGGGAACAACCCAGGGCAGGGTCAGTTGCAATAGCCGCTGTCGCTTCGAGCGATGTCGTCAAACAGCCTAGCCAATCATGGCAGAGAGAACCGCCGGGTGGCCGGGCCGGTCCTCAAGCCGGTGTGGCCAGGCTGCCGGCGGCTCATTGCTCAACCGCGGGCTTCGCGGGTCGGCTTGGCGCGTCTTTCCGAACACCGGGAATTTCGTCGGCTGGCCGTAGTCAGTCACCCGCTCAATCGCTTTCAGCGCAGCCATGTCGTCGTCTGAAATCTCGAATCGACGGCGGTGTTGCTAAGCTCAGGACTCACTGATTAGAGCCAGAAGATGACAGTGGCAGCGAGGGCGATGGCCGAGAAGAAGGCCTTGGGGCATCGATCGTAGCGCGTCGCGACCCGTCGCCAGTCTCTTGAGGCAGGCGAACATGATCTCGATGTGGTTGCGCCGTTCATCAAGGCGGGGCTTACCATGCCTCTTCGGAAAATAGGGCTCAACGTGCCATCTGCTCATCCATCAGCCAATATGAGCCGCTCAAATCCAGTCTCCTCAGGAAGCCTGGATCACTGAAACCCAATATGAATGGGCCCTGACCCTGGCCGAGTGCTGAAGCGGTCACTGCGACAAGCCTTGAGGATCCTCTTCTATAGAAGTAGAATCTTTTGAAGCATGGAGAAGTAAGAATGGTCGTATCGGTAACAGAAAGGCTCGTGGCGCAAGAGGAGGGCGTACAGCTTTGGCACAGATCGCATACCGAAAAACCATACTTCATCCGCTCGCTAAGAACCCGTGAAACCTGGCAGGTTCCGACCTATATGGAGGCCATCAAGATTTATGAAATTGAGGTAGCGCAAAGCCGTGGCTGCGCCATAGTACAGAAGAAGTTGGGATCTTTTTAGGGCTTTGCTCGCTCCCTCTTTTTACGGGTCGATAAGTCAAAGGCCAAATCGAAGCGGCTGCCGGCTGCGCGCAGGCGTTTCAACGTCAGCCTTTTGCTCGATCAAGCTAGGCGCAAAATAAAAGTTAGCAGCAAGGCAAAGATGTCGTCCTAGAGCATCTGGCCTGACAGACCCCTGAAGAACAGGTCCTCTTCTTCCTTGTAAACATCGAGACAACCGATTTTGCCTGACTTCATTGAAGGCCGATGCAGAGGGCGGCCACGAGCATTTTGATGTGCACCCCCGAATAGCCGCCAAATTTTCCGGCTGCCAAGCGGGGCTCCGCAAGAGAACCAGACCATGGCTGTGCTACAGACTCATATCGTCCATGGGCGAGTCTCAGCTTGACGTAAGGGACGAGACATTGATGATCTGCGTGAATAATCCAATGGAAGAGGAACGCCATGTATAAACGGATTCTCATCTCTACGGACGGATCAGAAGTCGCGCAAAAGGGCGTGGACCATGGTCTTGCTTTGGCGAAGGCCTTGGGCGTCAATGTCACCATCATCACCGTTACGGAACGCTTCCAAGTTTATTCAGGCGTTGTAGGATATGACCTTGAAGCGTCCCGGGTTTTCCGGAGGCGGTTTCATTTGAGTCATGCGACCATTTCGAGGGTCTCGTTGGCTGCATAGTAGTTGGCCTCGGCTTCGGCGGGCGGTATGTGCCCGATGGGACCGAACAGCCTGTGATTGTTAAACCAGTCGACCCAGCGCAGCGTTGCCATTTCCACTGCTGACGCGCTCGGCCATGACCGCTGCCGCCAGATCACCTCGGCCTTGTAGAGGCCGTTGATCGTTTCGGCCAAGGCGTTGTCATAGCTGTCGCCGACGCTGCCCACCGATGGCACGAGGTTGGCTTCGGCCAGGCGCTGGGTGTAGTTCATGGCCAAGTATTGAACGCCCCTGTCACTGTGGTGGATCAGGCCGTCATCGGGACGGGGCCTGCGGGCGTGGATCGCCTGTTCCAGGGCATCCAGCACGAAGCCGGCGGTAGCCGAGGTGCTGACCTTCCAGCCAACGATCCTGCGGGCATAGGCATCGATCACGAAGGCGACGTAGACGAACCCCGCCCAGGTATGGACATAGGTGAAGTCGACCACCCACAGGGCGTTGGGCCGGCTGACGCGGAACTCGCGGTTGACCTTGTCCAGCGGGCACGGCGCCTTCGGGTTGCTGACGGTCGTGGTCGTCTTCTTGCCCCGCCGCACGCCTGCCAATCCCATGGCCGACATCAGCCGTTCCACGGTGCACTTGGCGACCGCCACGCCTTCGCGCCGCAGCTGGTGCCAGACCTTGCGCGAACCATAGAGGCCGAAGCTGGCATCATGGACGCGCTTGATCGCCTCGCGCATCTCGTCGTCGCGCCGGGCACGAACCGGTCGCCTGCCGGGATCGGCGAGGCGAGCGGCGTGTTCGTGATAGGAGGACGGGGCGATCGCCAGTTCACGGCAGATCGGCTCGATACCCAGGTCCTCTCGATGGGCGTCGATGAACGACATCATCATCTCTCGCGGCGGTCGAGCTCCGCCATCGCAAAATACGCCGACGCCTTGCGCAGGATCTCGTTGGCCCGGCGCAACTCCTTGACCTCGCGTTCAAGCAGCTTGAGGCGTTCCCGGTCATTGGCGGCCTGCGCCGCTGGCCCCGCTCGTCGGCTCGCCTCCTCGCGGCACCAGCGGCGCAGCGTCTCGGTCGTGCAGCCGACCTTCCCGGCAATCGACGTCATCGCCGCCCACTCCGACGGGTAGTCCCCGCGATGCTCATCAACCATCCGCACCGCACGGTCACGAAACTCGGGCGAAAACTTGTTCCTTGTAGCGCTCATTGTAGCTCCTTCTCACAAATAGGAGCCTCCGGAAAACCCGGGACGCTTCACCTCGCTTGGAGCGGGGCCGTGTTGGATGAGTATGCCCAAGGGCAGAAGAAGGCGGCAGACGGCATCCTCTCTGGCGCGCGCCAGTCAGCTGAACGGCTGGGAGTGACCGTCGACACGCTTCATGTTCCTGATGCGGAGGTGGCCGAGGCGATTATCGCTGCTGCAAAAGAACGCAATTGTGGCCTCATCGTTATGGCTTCGCACGGGCGCAGGGGATTGGGACGCCTGATGCTTGGCAGCAAAGCATCCGAAGTGCTGACCCACAGCGATATTCCGGTGTTGATAGTGCGATGAGCCATCGCCGCGCGGCTTGAGCCGCCCAGTGCATATGCTCCTTGCCCGAGAGGGATCGAAGTAGCATGAGTTTAACGACGCAATTGGCGATCGCGACTGCAACGGTGGCGGCGACCGTGATGATTCATTTGACGGGCCTAGCAGGGTTGTTGGCGATCTTGCGCCGTCACCGTCACGCATCGCAACTGCTCATCGCTTTTTTCGTGAATGGAATGGCGATCCTGCTCGCGGCATTTGGGCTTTTCGCGTTGCCATGCCGTGGAAATCTGGCTCTGGGCGGCTCTTTACCTGCTATTGGACGCCTTTCCTAATCTTGAGCATTCGCTGTATTTCTCCACTTCAACGTATGTGACGATCGGCTATGGAGATGTTGTTCTGCCGATTGGCATCCGAATTCTCGGCGTGATAGAGGGTGCGAACGGCATTATTCTGATCGGCTGGTCCACTGCTTTCTTCTTTTCCATTGTGGATCGGTTGAAGCTTCTTGAACGGGATTTCGAGAAGGGTTGAGGGTGGATAGTTTTCATTGGCCGCGCGTGCGCGGAAAATTCAGCCGATCAAAGCCAGCCAGCAAGGCTCGCAGCCGCCGCTGCAAGGGCGCCAAACAGCGGTATCGCGGCTCTCAGACCGCCGTGGGCCCAGCCGACGGTATGACGCCTTTCGCTAGAGCGTTGGCGAGAAGCGCACCTCCCAGTACGAAGCCAGCGGTTTGATTATCGATCGCATGTGGGGAGCCCGGCCATGGTCATCCCGCTGCATCGACGTCCGACATGCCGGTGAGGCTGAGGACGACTGCCATGCTCTCCTGTCCGAAATGCTCCAGTGCCTAACGCGCGGCGAGCAATAATCCCACGACAGGGGCGGCCAGCATGAGCGCGGTGTGAAGCCCAAGGAATTGGCGATGGCGACACCCTCGTCTTGGACACGCCATGCGGTCAGGGCAGCGTCGCCCAAGTCGAACCCAAGGCTACCGATCCACCCAAGCAAACCGATCAGCCTTAAGGTGCGAAATCCCGCGACGCTGCGCGCCCTACCGAAGTCTCGCTGTGTCCAGCCCGTTCCATCCTTATAAGCCGGCCGACTGCAATCGGTGCGATCAGGGAAAGACAGGGGGAGCGATATTGAAGAAGGGCTTGGCTGGCCGAAGCGCCAGATGTTCGGTTGTCGCGCATGACCGCCATGCCGCTCAAAAACGCGGTCGGCACATCGCTGGTGGTTGTCACTGCGCTGGGGCTCACGACCGCCGCTTCCTATGCGCTGTCAGGCTATGTCGACTGGCTGCTCGTGGGAATCATGATTGTGGGCGGTGTCGCCGGCGCGGCGATCGGTATTGCGCTCGCCGCAGACTGGCGGCGCGCAAGGGGCTGCTCGAGCGGTTATTCGCCGTCACGGTGATGGCCGTGGGACCTATGTCGCTCTGCGCGGGGCCTGATTTTCATCGCGTGCGAACGTCGGTTCCACTGATCCAACCGTCCAGCATGGAAAGCTGTACGTCGGCCGCGGCAGCGACCTAGGGGTCGTGGATTACGCAACAGCGGCGATCGAGCTGCTCGTTCGATCGCCAGCGAGGCGTACGGCACCAGCGGAAGGGAAGTGGTTCCGCCGAACTCACACGTCACCGCATCCGGGGATGGTCGGGTTGTCCCGGCCATCGAGGTGATTCGATCTCGTGGCGCTGCATTGAGACATAGAAAACCTATAGTAACCCTCTCAGCTCTGGGAGTGTAGCCTGTTCTGCTAGAGCCGATTGTTTCCTAAGCTACCGTTGAAAATCGCTGGTTATGTCTGCCATACTTCCTCTTGTTCTCTTGGCGCTCGCTGCGGCTGAGTCGAATGAAATTCCGGCTCGCGCTGCTCCTGTGAGCGGCTCGAAGGGGGCGATGGTTCAACCGCTTCCTGCCATCACCGAACTCAGTCCGTGGAAGCGCGTGCAAAGCCGAATTGGCATGGCGCGCGACCCTGGCATTTCGAGCACGATCAGCCGATGGCGTACCCTGCAACAGAGTGATGGTCTGGGCTCGGCCACCTATATGAGCTTCATTATGGCCAATCCCGGCTGGCCTGGCGAAGACCGGATGCGGCGTCTGGCGGAAACCGGCATCAATCCCGATAGCTATGATCCGGGGCAGGTCGTCGCCTTCTTCACACGCTTCCCGCCACGTACTGCAACCGGGAATGCGCGCTATGCGACGGCGCTTATGCAGCGCATGCGGATCGGGGAGGCTCGCATCGCGGCGCGCGACGCGTGGCTCGGTGGCCCGCTCTCCGTTGAGGATGAAGCGCGGCTGCTTTCAGCTTTCGGTTCCGGCTGGACTTCTGTTGAACATGACCTGCGCGCTGATATGCTGCTGTGGAAGGGGAATCTTTCTGGCGCGCAGCGTATGCTTAGCCTCGTTTCGACGGCCCGTCGTCCCCTCTACGAAGCGCGCATCGCTTTCCGTCGGAAAGCGTCCGACGCCGCCACGAAGATGCAAGTTGCCGAATCGCTGGGCGCGAGCGATGCAGGTTTTGTCGCGGACAAGGCACGTTGGCTGCTCGACACCGGCAATCGGATCGCGAGCCGCCAACATCTTGCGAATCGTCCACCGCTGACGTTCCGCCCCACAAATGCCGAGAAATGGTATGAGACGCTCCTGACCCAGGCGCGCGCGGCTGCGAATGACAGCCAGTGGAGCTTTGCTTATAGCATCGCCAGCAAACTGGACGATGCCTACCTGCCTGGCATCGACGTCAGTACGCGCCCCATCGGTGAGCGCGATGATTATACGAGCTTGGCTTGGCTCGCCGGAACGACTGCCTTTTATCATCTAAACAATCCTACCGACGCGATGGAAATGTTCCGTCGATATGCGGAAGCTGCGAAATCTCCACAGACTCAGTCGAAAGGCTTTTACTGGGCGGGCCGCGCCGCGCTTCAAGCTCGCGACGACGCCAGTGCGAACAGCTATTTCGCCCGCGCTGCCGTCTTCCCCGACCAGTTTTACGGGCAACTCGCGCTCGAGCGGCTGGGCCGCCCGATCCCCGCGCCCGCAGTCGTGGAGCGGCCGGTGGACATCACCCCCGCTGAGCGCACGGCCTTCGCCGACCGATCGGTCGTCCGTGCAGTCAAGTCGCTGGGTGAAATGGGCTATTGGGAGGATCAGAGCAAGTTCGCCCGCGCCATCGCCAATAACGCCGACAGCGACGCCGACCATTATCTGGCGGTGGAACTGGCGCAAAGCATCGGCCGCCCCGACATGGGCGTGATGGTGGGTCGCCGTGCCGTGTCGAGCGGGCTCACCGGCTATGGCACCAGCGCCTTCCCGCGCGTGCCGGTGCCGTCCGAAGCGCAAGTTAATTGGACCATGGTGCACGCCATCGCCCGGCAGGAAAGCCAGTTCGACCGGCAGATCGTTAGCCATGCAGGTGCGCGCGGGCTGATGCAGTTAATGCCGGGTACGGCGCGCGAGCAGGCGGGGAAATTGGGCATGAGCTACAATCCCCGTGCTCTTAACGATCCTGATTATAACATCATGCTGGGTTCCTCCTACATCCAGCGCATGCTCAACTATTATGGCGGCAGCTATCCACTGGCGGTGGCCGCCTATAATGCCGGGCCGGGCAATGTGAACCGTTGGATCAAGGCCAATGGCGACCCCCGGATGCCCGGCGCTGACATGCTTCGCTGGATCGAGCAAATCCCTATCTACGAAACGCGCAATTATGTTCAGCGTGTACTGGAAAATGCCGTGGTCTATGAATCGATGAACCCGGAACGCGCCCGCTTCCGTGGATCGAAAACGCCATTGTCGAAATATCTCGGCAAACAGACACCGGGCTGAGGCTGCCGACCGCCATTGATCATTATTGGGTCCATATCGGGTTTCAAAAGGGAGTCGGGGCTGCACATAGGACGATGAAGCGAATTAAATCTGCGATGAAACGAATCTCCTTTCTATGCGTTTTTCATAATGTGCAATTGCGTTCGGCGGGTGCGGTTTCCGGTTTGTTGTAGATGGCGAAGATGGGAAGCTGCGGCGTCGCCTTGAGGTGAGGAGGGCGATGACGGCATTTCCAGGAACCGCGAAGATCGAGGCTGGCGTGGCCCGGCGCGCGACCGACCTGGGTGCGTTCATGGGTCGGCGATGGCGAAATCATCGTTGGCTAAAAATCGCGTGCCTGGGAGTGATCGCGCTTTCGCTGCTCGCGGTGCTGGAGATGCGAACATCCTATGCCCAGTCTCGACTGTTCGCTCATCTGGCCGGGCGCATGCAGTTCAGTCTGGGCGACGGCCCGAATGACAATCTCGTCTTTCCCGCTCATGGTCCCTTCGACCGGCGGCTCGGCTATGCGCGATTGCCGGACTATATCGAGAATCTATCGCAAAAAGGATATGTCGTCGAAAAGCAGGCGCGCACGTCCGCCACGCTGCAAGCCTTTCAAAATCTCGGCGGCTTTCCGCCCTATCGGGAAAAGGCGTCGGCGGGCCTGACCCTGATCGGTGATAAGGGCCGGGAAATTTTTTCCTACAGCGATCCGGCCCATGTCTATGCCTCTTATATGGAGGTGCCCGACCTTGCGGTGCGGAGCCTGCTCTTTGTCGAAAATCGCGAACTGCTCAATCTGCGTTTTCCACGGCGCAATCCGGCCGTCGAATGGGATCGGCTGGGCCTCGCGCTGGTGAGCTTTGGTACGCGCGCCGATGGCGAGCGCAGCCCCGGCGGCAGCACGGTGGCGACGCAGATGGAAAAGCTGCGCCACTCGCCCGAGGGCCGCACGACCGGCGCGATCGAAAAACTGCGTCAGATGACGTCTGCTTCCCTGCGCGCCTATAATTCAGGTCTCAATACGATCGCGTTCCGCAAGCAGACGGTGGTGGATGCGCTTAATCTGATCCCGCTGGCCGGCTTTCCGGGACATGGGGAAGTGACCGGCCTCGGCGATGGGCTTGCGCTCTGGTATGGGGCTGACTTCGCCACGGTCAACAGAGCGTTTCGCGCGCCGGTGCGATCGGATGCCGACCGGGCTTCGAAGGGTCTCGCTCTCAAGCAGGTTCTGAGTCTGGTGATCGCGCAGCGCCGCCCCGCTTATTATCTGGGCAAGGGGCGGAGCGAACTGGAGGCGCTGACCGAAAGCTATTTGCGGCTGATGGTGTCCGAAGGCGTGATCCAGCCCGAACTCGGCGACGCGGCGATCGCCGCGCGGCTCCGGTTCAACAAGACTCCGCCCGGCGCGCCGCCTTTGCCCTCCTCCATTGCGAAAGCCGCCAATGCGTTGAGGCTGGATCTGGCAAGGCTGATCAAGACGCCCGGCTTTTACGACCTCCATCGGCTGGACCTGACCGTCGACACGGCCATCGACACACAGGCCCAGAAGGAGGCGACGGGACTGCTGCGAAGCCTGAAGCAGCCGGACCGCTTGTCGGAACTGGGCCTGATTGGTCCGCGTATGCTCGCCGGAACTGCGCCTGCCCAGGTCAATTACAGCTTCGCCCTCTATGAGCGCGGACCCGACGCCACCCATGTCCGCATCCGCACGGACAGTCTTGACGGCCCGCTCGACGTGAACGCCGGAACCAAGCTGGAGCTTGGCTCCACGGCCAAGGTCCGCACCCTCATCACCTATCTTGAAAGCGTCGCCGGTCTGCATGACGAACTGAAAGGAAAGTCGACCGAAGAATTGACCCGCCTCGCCGACGAAGGAGACAGGCTCACCGCCTGGGTGGCCGGGCAACTTCTGGACAAGCGCGACATCAGCCGAGCTGCCCTTGTCGATGCGGCGATGGAGAAGAAATATTCGGCCAACACGGGCGAACGTTTCTTCACGGCGGGCGGGATGCACCGCTTCGCCAATTTCAGCCGCAGCGACGGCGGCATGATGACCGTGTCCCATGCGCTCCAGCAGAGCGTCAATCTCGTCTTCATCCGCATGATGCGCGACATTGTCGACTATCACATCGCCCGCATCCCCGGCACGGCAGGCATATTGGAAAATCCGAACCACCCAGCGCGGCGCGACTATCTGCGGCGCTTTATCGACCTGGAGGGCCGGCAATATCTGGCCCGGTTCCGTCCCCAATATCGGGAATTGGATCAGGCGGCGATCATGGAGCATATCGCGGAGCGCGCGAAATATCTTCGCCCCCGGTTGGCTGCTGCGTTCCGCACCGTTCGGCCCGAGGGCGGTTTCGAACAGTTTTCCGCCTTCATCCATCGATGGGCGAAATCACCACCCGAGGACGAGGAGGGGATGCGCAGGCTGTATGACACCTACGCGCCTGACCGGCTCAGCCTGGCCGATCGTTCCTACATCGCCGATATCCACCCGCTCGAACTGTGGCTGGCCGGTTATCTTTACGCGCATCCCGGCGCATCCTGGCGGGACATCGTCGCGGCCGGGGCCGACGTGCGGCAGGAAGCCTATGGCTGGCTGCTCAAGCCCAACCGCTTCGCTGGCCAGAACCGCCGGATCAGAACCATGCTGGAGAAGCAGGCTTTCATCCCGATCCACAAGGCCTGGCAGCGTCTGGGCTATCCGTTCGACGCCCTCGTGCCCTCCTACGCGACGTCGATCGGCACGTCAGGGGATCGCCCCGACGCCCTTGCTGAACTGATGGGCATTATCGCCAGCAACGGTTATCGGATGAAACCCCGGCTGATCGAGAGGCTGCACTTCGCGGAAGGCACACCTTATGAAACCATTATGACGGCAAAGCCGCAAAAGGGCGAGCGGGTGCTCCACCCGGAAGTCGCTGCGGCGGTCCGTCGCGGCCTGATCGACGTGGTCGAAAATGGAACGGCGAGGCGCGCGCATGAAGCGATCGTCGGGAAGGACGGCACGGCCATGGTGATTGGAGGCAAGACAGGAACTGGTGACAATCGTCAGATGCGATACGGATCTGGAGGGCGCCTCATCGGATCGGAGGCGCGTTCACGAACGGCCACTTTCGCCTTCTTTATCGGCCAACATTATTTCGGCACGATCACGGCCTTCGTAGAAGGGGCCGATGCGTCGCATTACCGATTCACCAGTGCGCTGCCTGCGCAATTGTTCAAACTTCTCTCGCCGGTCATTCAGCGGGTTACCGGCAAACCATCGGCCGGTGATCCAGCTGATCCACCACAGGAAATCCGCGTGGACTGGCAGACGCTGCTAAATCGGCCCAATCCCCTCGCGGTCAGCGGACAACAGGCGCTTTGGTCTCCCCCATCACTGCGAGGACGGCGGTGAAAAAATGACGTGATAAACGTCCTCATGGCGAGCCGCTGGGGAGAAGTGATCATTTATCGGCCGTTCGGAGCGCCGTTTCTCGGCTGATTGTCACGATAGATGGACATCAATATTCCCAGGAGGATCAGAACGGTCATCATGGCCGATCCTCCATAGGACATGAGTGGGAGAGGAATACCGACCACAGGGGCCAAGCCCATAACCATGGAAAGATTGATGCCCACGTAGAGGAAAAGGGTAAAGGCCATACCAATCACGGTCAGGCGTGCAAAGATTGAACTCGATCGCAGAGCTAGGGTCAGCCCCCACCAAATCAGATAGCCATAGGCGAAGATCACGAAGAGCCCACCCAACATCCCCCACTCCTCCATCATCGTGGCGAAGATGAAGTCGGTATGCGTTTCGGGAAGATAGGCCAAATGGCTCTGAGTGCCATTTAGAAAGCCCTTTCCGAATACGCCGCCTGAGCCGATTGCGATTTTCGATTGGGAAATATGATAGCCGGTGCCGAGTGGATCGCTTTCCGGGTCCATGAAGGTAAGGACCCGGTTCTTCTGATAATCGTGGAGCATGCCCCAAGCGATCGGGAGCATGGCAACGACAATTGCGCCGGCGCCCATAAACCAGCGAAGATGCGTACCTGCCATAAAGATCAGCAGCGTGCCCGCCATCGTGATCATCAGGGCGGTGCCAAGGTCAGGCTGAAGCATCACCAGGCCAGCAGGCACTGCTATCAGCGCCGCCGGAATGAGCAGTACGACCGGCGCGCTGACAAACATTGGCGGCACGCGATGGTAGAATCGTGCCAAGGTGAGCACAATGGCGAGCTTCATGAACTCGGAAGGCTGGATTCGGATGATTCCGAGATCGATCCAGCGCTGCGCCCCCATGCCGATTTTCCCGAACAACTCCACGACAAGCAGTAGCGCAAGTGTCACGCCATAGAAGGGATAGGCAAAGCGCAACCAGAAACTGACGGGCACTAGGGACAGGACAAACATGCCGCTGAATAAAAGCGTAAAACGCACTGCCTGATTGGAAGCCCAGGGGGTCATGTGCCCGCCTGCCGCAGAATAGAGCGTTGCAAGTCCCAGCGTTGTGATGGCGATGACCGTAAGCAACATGCTCCACGGAAGCGCGCGCAGGGGTGCGGGAATCATCAATGCCCCAAACTCCGTTGTTCTTACTCGTTAATCGTCGGAAGGTCACCATTGGTCACTCCAGGCGGGGATTGCAATCCAAGGGATCGTCTCAAGGGCATGAATGAGCGCGGCTAGGCACAGCCTCGAGCGCCCCGCGCAACCCGGTTTTCCTCGCACGCAAAGTCAGGATGTGTCAGTATGCTCATGATGAGAACCGGATTGCTCTCCTTCGAGAGCGGGGATTGACAGGTACCCTCCCCATGAACAGCTCCGTTCGGCTCAGGATAATCCGCTGTGTAGCGATGCTGGGACTTTTGCTCGGGATGGCCCTTTCACTTGCCTTTGCACAAGGGCAAAAGGGCAAACGAGTTGTGCCGGTGCTTACGATCGATGGCGCCATCGGTCCGGCCACGACCGATTATGTGGTCCAAGCTATTGCTGCGGCGAGAGATGAGCGTGCGCCAATGATCCTGATCCGCATGGACACGCCCGGTGGTCTTGACAATTCGATGCGCGGGATCATTCGCGCCATCGTCAACGCGAAAATTCCCGTCGTCACATATGTAAGCCCCAGTGGCGCGCGCGCCGCTAGCGCCGGCGCTTTCATTCTCACCGCGAGCCATGTCGGGCCATGGCGCCCGGGACCAATGTGGGAGCGGCCAGCCCTGTTCAGTTGGGGGCACCTGCCGCGCCTCCGGCGTCCGAGCCGAAGGCAAAGGCCGGCGACAAATCATCATCTGGTGGACCCAAGCCCCGCAGCACAGGCGAGGCCAAGGCGATGAACGATGCCATTGCCTATATCCGGTCGCTGGCCGAAATGCGGAATCGAAACGCAGACTGAGCTGAAGCGGCCGTGCGTGACGCCGCAAGTTTGTCGGCGCAATCTGCCCTCAAACAAGGCGTCATCGATATCGTCGCACGCGACGATATCGATCTGCTGACTCAACTTCATGGGCGCAGCGTCAGCATGGGATCCGGTTTTATACGCCTCGATACGCGCGACATATCTCTCGGCGAAGTGGAACCTGATTGGCGAACCCGACTACTAGGAGCGATTACGGACCCTAACATCGCGCTTATCCTGATGATGATCGGCGCCTATGGCCTGCTGTTCGAATTCATGAATCCAGGTGCGATGTATCCTGGCACGATCGGGGCGATCTGCCTGTTGCTTGGTCTTTATGCGCTTTCGGCTCTTCCGGTAAATTATGCAGGAATTTTGTTGCTCCTCCTGGGCATGGCCTTGATGGCCGCGGAAGCCTTTTCTCCCTCTTTTGGCATATTGGGGATTGGTGGTGTGGTTGCCGTTTCGCTGGGCGCGGCGATCATGTTTGACAGCGATCTGCCAGAGTTTCGTGTGGCCCTGCCTGTTCTTGGCGCGGTCGCGGCCGCAAGCCTGGGCGTAATCTTGCTGACCGTGCGGCTGGCGTTGAAATCACGCCATGCCAAAGTGACCAGCGGCCGTGAACAAATGATTGGCGCGTCAGCCCGTGTGTTGGACTGGGATGATCGCGGCGGACATGTGCTTGTCCACGGTGAACGGTGGCGTGCCAATGGCCCACGCCCCTTTGTTTCTGGCCAGAATGTACGTGTGGTTGGCCTCGATGGCCTGACCGTGAAAGTGGAAGATATGATCTGAGCAACGGAAGGAGAACGTCATGACGGGTTTCGTCAATCTTGCATTCTACCTGCCGCTGGTGATCCTGCTGCTGATTTTCCTCATGGCGGCGATCAAGATTCTTCGGGAATATGAACGGGGTGTTGTGTTTACGTTGGGCAGGTTTACCGGGGTCAAAGGCCCGGGATTGATCCTGCTGGTGCCGTTCGTGCAGCAGATGGTACGCACCGACTTGCGGACGATCGTACTCGACGTCCCGACCCAAGACGTGATTTCGCGCGACAATGTCTCTGTGAAGGTCAACGCCGTCATCTATTTTCGGGTCATTGCACCCGACTTGGCGACGATCCAGGTCGAGAATTTCATGCAGGCAACCAGCGAGCTGGCTCAGACCACGCTGCGCTCGGTGCTTGGAAAGCACGAGCTCGACGAAATGCTGGCGGAGCGTGACAAGCTCAATGCTGATATTCAGGAGAGCCTCGATGCCCAGACTGACGCATGGGGCATCAAGGTTGCCAATGTCGAGATCAAGCATGTGGACATTGATGAATCGATGGTGCGAGCGATCGCCCGGCAGGCTGAAGCCGAGCGAGAGCGGCGAGCCAAGATCATCAATGCCGAAGGAGAGCAACAGGCAGCGCAAAAACTGCTTGAAGCTGCCGAAATTCTCGGTGGGCGGCCCGAAGCCATGCAGTTGCGCTATCTGTCGACACTGAATGTCATCGCGGGCGAGCGCAGTTCCACCATCGTATTTCCCTTTCCCCTGGAATTCATGGACCTGGTGAAGAGTGCGAAGGATAAAGCCTGATTGCGATGAGCTCAACCATCGGTCCGGAGCGCGATCGCGCGTCATCCCCGCGCACGAAATCGCCTAGTTGGCCGGGCTTCGATAAATTGCAACGATGTTGGGATCATCACAACGCCAAGCCGGCCGAAATCTTTTGTCACAATATCTACACCAACGCGGTTTGCCATGATGTTAAAAGAGAATGTCAACAGAGGAGTGGAAAATGACCTTCGCCACGATACTGGTCGCTATCGACATAAATGATCCCGAACATTCCAGGTCTGCCTTGGAAGCAGCCCGTTCTCTGAAGGCGTCCCAGGCGGCAGCCACGAAGATACATATCCTCTATGTCCGCTATTATTTGCCGGTGAGATATGCGGAATTGCTCTCGGGCGACTTCGATATACAGGAAATCGAGGAAGCGCGCCGCCGGATCCATGACTGGAAAATCGAATATGGGCTGGAGGACGCCAATTTCGTCACGCGCCGCGGCGCGGTGAGGGACGAAGTTTTCGAAGAAGCCCGGCGGAGCGGGGCGGATCTCATCATCATCGGCTCCCACCAGCCATCATTGTCTTCGCGGATGCTGGGTTCCAACGCCTCCGCCATTGTCAGAAATTCGCCTATTAGCGTCCTGATAGCGCGTGAGAAAGCTGCCGCCTGATCAAGTCGGCGCGGAACGGAAGGACCGGCGTCGGCCTGTCCAAACTGGACATGCCGCGGACCAGCGGTCCACCCCGGTTGGGATAACTCCAGTTAGCGGCGATCGCGAACCATCAGCGTGTCGACATCGGCCCAAGACAGGATGGATTCGGCCATACTCCCTAACGTGGCATGAACAAAACCACTGTGCCCGTGCGTGCCCATAACCAAGAGATCCGCGTCAGTTTCCTTGAGTCGATCTCCGACGACACGCTCTGTTTCTCCATAGCCGATCCGCGCCTCAATCCGGCCTGCGATGGGGTCAAGCGCTGCATGGGCAAGGAAGGTTTCCAGATCGGCCTCTGCCGTGCGCGACACTTCCGCCCGCATGTCAGGACTATCAAGCCAAGCCTCAAACGGCACATGATAAGCATGGATGAGATGAAGCGCCGCCAGCGGGAAAAGATCGGCCGCACGCAGCAAGGCTGCGCGGGAACAATTGGACAGGTCTGTTGCCACAAGAATGTTGCGATAGGGTCGATGAGGTCGTTTCTTGACGATCAGCACGGGGATGTCGGATCGTCGAATGATATGATCGACCGCGGTGCCCAGCAGAAAGTCTCCGGGACTATTGTAGCGCGCAACACCCGTCAGAATGAGATCAGCTTCTGTTTCGTTCGCCAATTCCTGTAATGATTCGGGCACCGAGCCTCTGCCAAACAGAATACGCGCATCCATTCCGGGATCCGGCAAGACAGCGCGAACCTTTTCTTCCATGATGGTACTGTCGCTGGCATCCTCCGAAAGAATGTGCGCGATAGAAACTTTACTGTTCCAAGCACGGGCCAGCAGCACACCACGATCCACAGCACGATCGCATCGCGCGCTCAGATCGCTCGCCACCATGACCTGTCGATATACCGGCATTGCCTTCTCCCGTTCTCAGTCTGCTTCTGCACCTTCCATGCCGAACGTCGCCCATTGGGCGCTCCGGCTCGGCGCTGCTGGCATGTCGTCAGCCGATTGCGCGGCGGCGCTCGGATTGCTGCGACGGCCATGAATATAAGCTTTGGCGATCATATTGGCCGAGATCGGCGCTGTTATGAACAAAAACAGCGTGATCAACAACTCGTGGGCAGACCAGGCAAGCCCATGTGTCGGGAAATAGAGCATGGATGCAATGAGGGAGCCGCCCACCCCTAACGTGGTCGCCTTGGTGGGGCCATGTAAACGGCTCATCAGCGAGGGCAGGCGCGCCAGCCCCCAACTGCCTATCAGCGCGAAGGTGCCCGCCAGCAGGATGATAAAGGCGATGAGGAAATCAGTCAGATCGGTCATTCCATTTTCCTATTCCACGATGTCGCCGCGCAGCAGGAACTTGGTGTAGGCTACCGTTCCTACGAAACCGACCATTGCTAGGAGCAGGGCCGCCTCGAAATAGATGGTCGTCTCCTCCATGATCCCGAACAGGATAATGAACGCGATGGCATTGATGACCATCGTATCGAGCGCCAAAATGCGATCGGGAGCCGTTGGCCCGCGCAGCAAGCGGTAGAGATTCAACAGCACAGCCAGCGCGATGCATCCAAGCGCTATGGTCAAAGCCAGGTGGATCATCGGAAAATCTCCATCAGCCGCCTTTCATATCGCGCCTTGATCCGCGCCACTTCCGCCTGCGGATCGCCTGTATCCAGTGCGTGGACGAGTAGATGCCGGCCGTCTGTCGAGATGTCGGTCGATACCGTGCCCGGCGTGAGGCTAATAGTGCCCGCGAGGACCGTGATCGCTTCGGCGGAACGAAGGTCAAGCGGGATGCTGAGCCAGCAAGATCGCAGGTCGTGGTTCCGGCGGAACAGGATCAGCCGCGCCACGTGGAAATTGGCGGCGATGATATCGCCGATCACAAGAAACACATAGGCAAGGAGGGGCCAGCCATATCGGACCGGCGGGCGATCAGGCCAGAAGGGCGCAGTGAACAAGGGCACCAGCGTCCCCAGCACCAGGCCGAGCAAGATGCCGCCAATGCTCAACGCGTTGAGGACCAGTATCCACATGGCAACGAGCAGCAGCGTCAGGCCCGGATGAGGAAACAGTCGCCTCATTTTGTGTTGGGCCCCCCTTCACCTGCCCCCAGGACAGAATGGACATAGGTGGGCGCATCGAAAATCTGCGCGCTTGTGGCCTCCATATAGGCCGTGGCAGGCCCAGAGCCCAAGGTCAGGCTCGCCAGCAGGACGAGCAGGAAGAAAGCGGGCAGGGCCTCCATCCGGCTTGGGGCCGGGAGGTCGGCTGCCAGGGACCGAGTGAGATCCTCCTTCCAGAAGAGGGTACTGCCGGCCCGCGCCAGTCCGATCAACGCCATCAGACTGGTTCCCAACACAATCGCCCATATTGCGGCGACATGGGGGGACACAAGCGTGGCACGCAGGATCAGCAGCTTGCCTATGAACCCGGAGAGCGGCGGCATGCCGGACATAGCCACGGCAGAAGCAAGGAACAGGAATGCGAGCTTTTTCTGTCCCCAATAGGGGGAAGTGGGCACAATGGCCGCATCCTCATTATCACGCCACCGAATTATCAGATCAACTGTCAGGAACAACAGGGCGGCCGATATGGTGGTGTGCGGAAGATAATAGAGTGCGGCCGCCATCGCCTGCTGGTCGAACAGGGCAACGGCCGTCAGCAGCATGGCCGTCGAACCGATCAGGCCGAAAGCCGCCATGTCGCGAAGGCAGCGCGCGGAGACGAGCCCGGCAAAGCCCAGCAGCATCGTTCCTAGTGCGGAGGGAAGCAAGAACGCGCCGGCCGCGTCGCCGAAGATCAGAGGCGCAATGCGGATGACAGCATAGGCCCCGACTTTCGTCATGATCGCGAAAAGGGCAGCGACAGCAGGGGCGGCGGCGGCATAGGTGCGGGGTAGCCACAGGTGTAGGGGCAACAGCGCGGCCTTGAGCGCGAAGACAGCAACGAGCAGCAGTCCCGCCGCTCGCGCCAGCCCTTGATCGCCTGTTGGCAACATCGCCGCGCGTGACGCCATATCCGCCATGTTGAGCGTCCCGGTGAGGCCGTAGAGCAGGCCTAGAGCGACCAGGAACAGGGTCGACCCGATCAGGTTGACGATCACATATTGGACTCCGGCGGTCAGGCGCCGCGATCCCTGGCCGTGCAGCAGCAGGCCATAGGAAGCGATCAGCAACACCTCGAAGAATACGAAGAGGTTGAACAGGTCGCCTGTCAGGAAGGCGCCGTTGAGGCCCAGCAGTTCAAACTGGAAAAGCGAATGAAAGTGCCATCCCTTGCGGTCCAGCCCGGTGAGCGTAGCATGGACGGATATCGCCAATCCCAGAAGCGCCGTCAGCACCAGCATGAGCGCCGACAGCCTGTCCAGAACCAGCACGATGCCGAAAGGTGCCGGCCAATCGCCCAGAGCATAGGCGATGGGCCTGTCTGCGGTCGCCCATCCCAACAGGATGAAAGACACCAGCATCAACCCGACCGCCGACCCGATCGAAATGGCCGAGCCGATCCATCGCCGCCGTCGCAGGAAGAGCAGGGTCCCGGTTCCGGCAAAGGCGGGCAGGAGCAGCGGGGCGACGATCAGCGCATCATTCATGGCTGCGCCTCCCGATCCGGCCGTGGAGGGTCGGCTTCGACGATACCGTCGACCTGATCGGTGCCTGTCTCAAGGAAGCTGCGAAGAGATAGCACAACCGCCAATGCCGTCATGCCGAAGGAAATCACGATCGCGGTCAGCACCAGTGCTTGGGGCAGCGGATCGGTATGGTCCGTCGCGCCCTTCTGATAAAGCGGGGCCCCGTTCACGGTCAGGCGGCCGATGGCGAACAGGAACAGGTTTATCGCATAGGACAGCATGGCCAGGCCAAGCACCACCGGGAAAGTCCGACCGCGAAGTGTCAGGTAAATTCCTGCGGCCGTCAGCATTCCGATGGCCGATGCGACCAGAAATTCCATGCTCATGCTTGAGCCTCCCGCAGCTTGGCGGGGTCGATGTCCATCGGGCCGCTTTCCTCCTCCGGCTCATTCTGAACTCGCTGGGCGATGTGACTGAGTTCTGCGAGCGCTAGCATGACGGCACCGATAACGGTCATGGCGACACCGATGTCGAACATCATGGCGGTCGCCAATTCGAACTCCCCGATAAGCGGCAGGGTGAAATGACCAAAAGCACTGGTAAACAAAGGCGCGCCGAAGAACAGTGAGCCAAGGCCTGTTAGCGCCGCGATGATGACCCCCAGGCCAATCAGCAGATGTTCGTCGATCTGGCGCCTCTGATCCGCCCATTCAAACCCCGATGCCATATATTGCATCAGCATCGCTATCGACATGACCAGCCCAGCGATGAAGCCTCCACCCGGCATGTTGTGGCCTCGCAGGAAGATGTAGAGTCCGATCATCGTTGCCAGTGGCAAGAGCAGTCGGGCGGCCACTGCGAACATCATCGGATGGCGCTCCGGTGATCGCGGCAGGTCTGCGATCCATTCACGCAACCTTCGCCCCGAAATGCCACGGGTGGCAGGCTGGAGCAAGGCAAAGATAGTGAGCGCGGCGATGCCAAGCACCGTGATTTCGCCGAATGTGTCAAAGGCACGGAAATCCACCAGGATCACATTGACGACATTCGTTCCGCCGCCATGGGCGTAGCTGTTGGCCCAGTGATACCCTGAAATGGGATCATTTGGCGCTCTCGTCATCACCGCCCAAGCCGCAAGTCCGGTCACCGTTCCTCCCGCCAGCCCAATCAGGCCGTCGCGAAGCCTTCTCCTGTTGCTGGACAGCCGGGCTGGCTTCTTGGGCAGCAAGTTGAGGGCGAGGAGCAGCAGCAGGATCGTCACGACCTCTACCGAAATCTGCGTCAGCGCCAGATCGGGCGCTGAAAGATAGACGAAGGCCAGTGAAACGATGAGGCCGATCACGCTGATGTAAATGAGGGTCAGGAAACGCTGTCTTTGCGCTTTCACGACTGCGGCGATCGCGGCAACCAGCAGCAGCCAGGCAATGATTGCTACCGGTGGCGCAGGGATCGTCGCGCGTGTGCCGGGGGCATAGCCGCCGGTCCACACTGCCTGGAGCCCCAGAGCGATGGCGACAAGGAACAGCAGGCTGAGTTGCCGTTGTAAAGAGCCGTTATGGATCGCGACCGTAACGACGCTGGCCATGTCGATAATCCGCTGAACGCAGGTGTCGAATGCCCGTTTCGCGTCGGGGAGGCGGGTGGCGTCCCAACTGCGCTGGAGGAGCCCGTGGCGCCACAGCAATGCGCCGCCAGCGAGGATCGCGATGACGCTCATCCACAGGGCCGGGGTGACGCCATGCCAGAGTGCCGGAGCGAAGGCTGGCGCGGTTCTCCCTGTCACCGAACCGGCGGCTCTGGCGATCAGGTCTGCTGTCAGGCGTTGCGGAAACAATCCGATCAATAGGGTCAGTGCCACGAGCAGGGCTGAAGGCGCCCATAGTCCAAATGGCGGATCGTGCGGCGGGGCGGGGTATGGGCGGCGGCGACCCAAATAGAGGTGGAAAATGTAGCGAAGCGAATAGGCGACAGACAGAGTGGCGCCGATCACGGCGGCCAGCGGCATCAACCAGTGCTGCTCGGCCCAGACGGTGTGCGCCGCCTCCTCCAGCATCATCTCCTTGGACAGGAAGCCGCCCAGGGGCGGCAGGCCCGCCATGGAGGCGGCGGCGACAATCCCCAGCGTGGCGCTGATCGGCATCAGCCCGGCAAGTCCGCCCAATAGGCGAATGTCCCGTGTTCCCACTTCATGATCCACGATCCCCGCATTCATGAACAGCGCGGCCTTGAACAGCGCATGGTTCAACAGGTGGAAAACGCCCACCATGGCGGCTGTGGACGTTCCGATGCCGAACAACATGGTGAGCAAGCCGAGATGGCTGACCGTCGAGTAGGCAAGGATCGCTTTGAGGTCATGGCGGAACAGGGCGACGGCCGCGCCCATGATCATCGTGACAAGCCCGGTGGTCGCTACAAGATAAAACCAGAGATCTGTGCCCGATAGCACTGGCCACAGTCGTGCCAGCAGAAATACGCCTGCTTTCACCATGGTCGCGCTGTGGAGATAGGCGCTGACCGGCGTTGGTGCGGCCATGGCGTGGGGCAGCCAGAAATGGAAGGGGAACTGGGCTGACTTGGTGAAACAGCCGAGCAGGATCATCACCAGCGCCACGGGATAGAGGCTTGAAGCACGAACGGTCTCGCCGGCGACCAATATGTCGGTCAGTTCGAACGACCCCACGATGTGGCCCAGCAGTAAAAGGCCGCCGATCAGCGCAAGGCCGCCGCCGCCCGTGACGGCCAATGCCATGCGCGCTCCCTGCCGGCCTTCCGCTTGGCCGCTACGAAACCCGATCAGCAGGAAGGAGGAGACGCTCGTCAGTTCCCAGAAGATCAGTAGCAACAGGATGTTGGCGGAAAGCGCCACCCCTAACATCGCGCCCTGAAACAAAAGCATGAGGGCCATGAACCGCCCCATCGCCTCGTCGCCGGGGAGATAATATCGCGCATAGAGGATGATGAGCAGGCCGATCCCCAGGATCAGGCCCGCGAACAAAACACCAAGTCCATCCAACCACAGGCTGAAGTCGAGCCCCAGCAAGGGCACCCATGGCGCATGAAACTGAACCGCACCCCCGGCCGTGATGGAGGGCAACATCGTCGAAAGCAGCATCAGGCCCCCCAAGGAGGGGGTAATGGCAACCAGCGTCTGCCAGGTCTTGCTCGCCCGGCTCATCATGGCGAGCAGCGCAGCACAGGCGAAAGGCAGCAGCGCGGTGAGAACCAAAAGCAAAATCTTCTCCCGGATTCCGCTTCATGGAACGGTGTGTTGGATCTGGGGCGATGGTTCCTCTTTTCCCGCTTCGTCTCCGTGGAGCAACCCAAATCGGTCGTTTGCCGCCGGTCTATTGATCCGAAGTCATCCTTTTTGGCTCGAATATGTCTGGATGTTGCTCGATGAAACGACGAAGCGGCCCCTGGAGCCAGTCCCGTCGGCCCCGGCGCATGTAAAGCCATCCCGCCCCGCTGATGATCGTCGCGCCGGCGGTATCCAGAATGAGGTCCCACATCGTGTCGGTCAGACCGGAAGGGTCGCCAAGCATAGGCTTTTGCATCGTGAGGCCGAAGCTGCGATCCATGACGAACTCAAAGATTTCCCACAGGGCGCCCAATCCCACTGAGAAGAAGAAGGCAAAGAGGATCACGAAGGCTGGCGGCAAGCGGAAATCGACAATATCATTCTCGTTGAAAATATAGACAATGCAAAAACCGAGAAGTCCCAAAAGCAGGCCCGCGCTTCCGTGGAGCATTAGATCCCACCACCAGATACGCTCATAATAATCGCGCACTTCTCCCAAAAATAACGTTGCGAAGAGAAAGATTATCGCGAGCAGCTGGATTTCCGACGGGATCGGGACTGGCAGGCGGCGAGGAAATATTATCGGCAGGCCTGTCGCGGCGATTAGGCCCAGTATAAGGAAGACATGCATCCAGCGGGTCGAGGCAATCGCCCAAAACAGTTCGACCAACATGATGCCCTGCATCAGGCAAAGAACGATGAGATGTACGCGTTTGACCGGATCGGCCGGGAGGGCACACATTAATCTGATCATGGTATAGACGACCTCGCCCTGCACCTGCGATGGAAACCATCATGATGCGCCCTTTGCCCTGATGCAATCTGCCGCTCGCGAAAGCTTTGGGCAGGGGGCGAGCGCCGCCGGACGGGGGGGCATAACGGGGAGACCAAACCGGATGCATTCCGACATTCCATATCTTACCGAAATCCTTGTCTGTTTGGCCGTTGCAGGCGTGCTGGCGCCTGTTGCAAAGCGTCTTTCCCTGAGCCAGTTGCTAGCGGAGAGCGAAGGAAGGCTGGGTAGGAAGGAGCTTTTGGTCAACATGATCTGGCTCAGTGAGCGCCTGTTATCGCCGATCGTCCTTCTGGCGCTGCTGACGGCTACAGGTGCAAGCGCGCGTGTTTATCATGTGGACTCCGTTAACGGCCATGACGGTAACGATGCGCTGCTCCCAGCTACCGCATGGCGATCACTGGGCCGGCTACGGGAAGCGAGACTGGAGCCGGGCGATCAGGTGCGCTGGCGGCGGGATCGGTTTGGCGCGAGCCGCTTACCGTAGCCTGCTCGGGGCGCGGCCCTGCTCCGATCGTCGTTAAGCCCGCTGGAGTAGGGGCGCGACCGCGGATCGAGGCGAGGGGAGTCTCGGAATATGCCGTGGCGATCTTGAACGCCGAATATGTCGAGATAAGCGGCCTCGAAGTGACGAACGACGGTTTACCATCGGGACCCCGCTTCGGAGTTCTCATATCGCAGCAGGATACAGGTGTCGCACGCAACATCGCCGTGCGCGACATGTATATTCACGATGTTCGCGGCACAAACCAGCGAAAGGATAACGGGGGCATCGTCTTCCGGGCGCTGGGGGGCAAGAGAGCGACGCGTTTTCACAACCTGACGATCGAACGCAACATCATATGGAGGGTCGACCGGTCCGGGATCGCCGGCATCAGTGATCAGGTCACGCTGGATAACTGGTTCCCCAGTGAAGGGGTGGTCATTCGCGACAATTATCTTGAAGACATTGGCGGCGATGGGATCGTCCCGCGGGGCGCCGACGGTGCATTGGTGGAGCACAATGTGGTGCGTTATGCGGCGAGTCGGGCCCCTGGCTACAATGTCGCGATCTGGCAGTGGAGCACAGACAACACGCTGATCCAGTTGAATGAGGCGGCCTTCACCCGAGGTAGATGGGACGGGCAGGGATTTGATTCCGATTTCAATTCTCGCGGTACGACCATCGCCTATAATTTCAGCCACGACAATGAAGGCGGATTCGTCCTGATCTGTTCTCCAGGGCGGACGGGGCCTGAGAATATCGGCAATCAGCGTAGCGTCGTGCGCGCCAATGTGAGCCGCCATGACGGCGCGCGCATCATTCAGCTTTCCGGGGGCATTTCCCACGCGCGGATCGAGGGCAATGTCATCCATGTCGGGAGTCATCAGGATGTCACCATGGTGGCTGCGACCCAGTGGCAGGGCTGGCCGAGCGATGTCAGCTTTACCAATAATCTTTTCGCGATCGCCGGGAAGGGGCGTTATGGGCATGAAATAGGGCGGGACGGACCGAATTACGTTGTGGCTTCCGGCTTTCCCCATTCTCCTGCCATCCAGTTTCAAGGAAATCGCTTTCTAGGCCGTCATCTGGATCCTCCCGAGGATCCGCGCGGTGTATGGCAGGCGGAATATCGGGCGGCGGCGGCGGATTGGTCGATCCCCACATTTGATCCGGCCCATCCTGATGGCTTGGGTGAGTTTCTGGTCAGCCATCGCAGTTGGATGATGGCCATGCTTGCAAGGGAGCTTGGGCAACCAGTTAGGCTGCTAGCCCCCCGCCGCTCAACCTGGATGGAGGCCCGACCCAAGCCATGATCTGCAACGGTAGATTCAGCGATGCCCGCGAGCAAAGCATGAAGTTCCTCTTTCGGCTCGCCTAGCAGGAGTCCGATCGTGGAAAGCGCGAACATCAATCATGCATGAAGGACAGGCGCAGACCGATCAGGGCTCACCCATCGGAGAAGGTAACGATCACCAGGTTTTGAGATCCTTCCTTCGAAATTGCGATCGAGGCCCTTCGATCCCTGGCTGCCGCGGAAAGAACGCCTGTGCCGCCTGACTGAAAGTCCGAGGTTTTCTTTAAACCCGCGGCCAAGAATTTGTCTCGATAGAATTTCATGATTTTTCCGGCGTCATCATGGGTTGTCAGCGTCACCTCGTGCACCTGTCGACCTCCGTTGGAACTGTTAACGGCTTTCATGGTCGAGCCGGGATATTGCGGCGCAAATTCAGGCATGACGATCGTTGGGACCGTTGCCGCATCGGACGGTTGGAGTGCAGGCTGCTCGGGCGGGAGGAGGTTGCCCCCTTCCTTGCTGGTTGTGGGGCCATCAACAGGCGTGACGTCGTTGTCTCCAGCTTCGCATGCCGCAAGCGCCAGCAGTCCGAGCAATATAAAAGAGCGCACGATGATTCCTCACTCATTCGTATGAACGGGACTGATCCAACAAAGCGCAGGCCAGATCGGAAGACATGCGCAAGCCTTTCGCAGGGAGTCAGCTGATCCTACAGGGAAGCTCCCGCAAACATCAGACCCGCGCCGATGAGCGCTAGGCCGATGCCGGGTATGGCGGTGATCATGCCCAAACGACTACCCCTTCGGGCGGGCTCCAGCGTATCAGGAACCTCATCGGCATCCACACTGCGAGCTTGGCTTAGGCGGCCACGCCGCAATGTTCGCAATGTCGCGAGAACAACACCTGCGATCATGCAAAGGGCCCCGATAGCGATCAGCAGCATGGGCAATTTTCCTCTCATTATGAGTGGCCACATGATTGTACAGCAAATCGGTCACAGCAGAAACGGTCACTCCGAGGCGAGCGGAGCCGCAGTTGCAGAGCTTCGATGCTTCTTGCCGTCGATGAATTGAATCGCTGCGGTGCGGGACCTCGGGGCGCGTTTCTCAGTTAGGCCGCCGCAATCGCAAAGACCCGGTGACCGGATGGCTATTCCGGCAGCCGAGCAGTGGTTCAGCGCTGTCGTGTCCATTCGTCGCATAACCTTGCGACGCGATCAGGACTGCTGGGCGATCAGGGGCGGAGGTGCGCAGGACAAACGATTGGCAACTGCCGCGCGAACG
Organism: Sphingobium sp. HDIP04; assembly: GCF_000445085.1. NCBI lineage: Bacteria > Pseudomonadati > Pseudomonadota > Alphaproteobacteria > Sphingomonadales > Sphingobiaceae > Sphingobium > Sphingobium sp. HDIP04. The sequence goes on from NZ_ATDO01000112.1 coordinate 71,992, forward strand.
GCTGCTGCTGCAGAGAGCGAACGCAACGCCGTATCGCCCGACAATCGGTTAAGGACCAGTTCCGCAGCCCCCCGGTTCGTGATTTCGCTGCGGCAGAGTGATTGCCTGCCGCCCTCTCCATCGGCAAGGAAAATACCGTCAATGACGCCCGCGACATACATCGAGCATTGGCCGTAGTTAGGATTCGAGCATATCTCGAATAGTTGGTTGCCCGAGAAGAAAGCCGGTATGTCTCTTGTTCCTTCCGCAGCGTGGCTCTGCGCAGCCGGAATGATCGCTGCAGCGAAGATCATGTAAAGAAATGCCCGGTTCATGATTTGCTCCACACATCTAGTCTGAGCAGCCCAAGTAGTGAAAAGCCGACCGCTCCTTTTATCGTTCAGGCAATCTTGCCTGAATCGCCATGCCCTCATGTAGACTTTATCGTCATGCACGAAATTACGAAACCGTGAAATTGAGGCGTTCGCATCAGGTTGAAAGAAGTTCTTCCATCATGAGCTGCTTCACTTGGCGCTGGAGGCGCCGATGCTGTTCGATTTGAGAGCTAATGGCATTGAAGCTTGCAAGGTCCAGTCCATGCTTTTCCACAATCTGAATCATCTCGGCTTGCGCCTTTTTTTTGAGAAGACTAGCCTCCTGTGGCTCCAGCTTGGCTGCCCGTGCGGCCACCGCTTGTCTCATCTTCTGAAGCTCCAGCAGGGCGGAAGCGTAGGCATGGATTTGCCGGCGCGACACCGTGGAAGTCCCGTCGTTGGACACGGAGCCTGTCTGCACGGCGATCGCAGCGTCAACGGGAAGAGCGGTCAAAAGAAGCAAGGGGGCAGCTGCGTACAAAATCTTGGGCATGAGCTTTCCTTGAGCAAGATAATTCCGGATTGGCATCGAGGGATTGAATCCCATCGCGTGAGTAACGTTAGCGTAAGCCATTGAAAATCTCCAGCATTGCGGTTTATCACTGCGCTTGGCGTCAACACGGCAAGATCGCCTGCCATCGGCGGCGATTTGTCCGTACCGTTTGGCTTGCTTGGCTCCCTCCTCCAATCTGCACCAATAA